>DATJZY010000018.1 GCA_035577985.1 Candidatus Eisenbacteria bacterium | reverse complement strand
GTGATCCCGTACCCCATGATGAACATGAGGATGACGGTGCCGAGCCCGGCCATGGTGAGGCGAACGGGATCGCGGCGCAGCTCGAGCTGCTCCCGATCCGTGTAGCTCAGCATGCGGCGGACGTCGAAGAACCGTCGCCGGACGTCCCGGCGATCGGACACCACCGCGGGACTGCCGGGCGCGACCGGCTCCGGTGCGGACGCCGGCTCGTGCACCTCCGCCGCGGCGTCCTCGAGATAGGCGATGAACGCCCCTTCCAGGGTCTTCGCGGCCCGGTTCGCGGTCAACGCCGCCGGCGCGTCGCTCACCAGCACACGGCCGGCATGCATGAGGGAGATGCGATCGCAGCGCTCCGCCTCGTTCATGAAGTGCGTGGAGACGAAGATCGTGACCCCGTCGCGGCGCGACAGCTCCCCGAGAATGCGCCAGAAACCATCGCGCGCCACCGGGTCGACGCCCGAGGTCGGCTCGTCGAGAATCAGGAGCTCCGGCCCGTGGATCATCGCGACCGCCAGCTGGAGGCGTTGGCGCTGGCCGAGGGGGAGGGAGTCCGGCAGGGCGTCCATGATGTCCGCGAGCTCGAACCGTTGCGCCATCTCCTGGACGCGACCGTCGATCTTCTCGGCCGGCACGGAGAACAGCTGCGCATGGAGCAACAGGTTCTGCCGGACCGTCAGCTCGGTGTAGAGCGAGAAGCTCTGCGTCATGTAACCGACCCGACGGCGCGTCTCGATGTCGGTCGCATCCACGGGCTGGCCGAACAGCCAGGCATGCCCATCGCTCGCCGGCAGCAGGCCGGTGAGCATCTTCATCGTCGTCGTCTTGCCGCAGCCGTTCGAGCCGAGGAAGCCGAAGATCTCGCCGCGCGCGATGCGGAAGGTCACGTGGTCGACCGCGACGAAGTCGCCGAAGCGCATCGTGAGCCCGTCCGCCTCGATCGCTGCGGTCGCATCGGCGTCCTCCCCGCGCGGCAGAATGCAGACCGGCTCGTAGCCGCGGCGCTTCTCCTCCGGGAGGAGTGCGATGAACGCCTGCTCGAGGGACGTGGTCCCGGTGCGATCGAGGAGCTCCGAGCCCGTGCCGGTGGCGAGCACGTGCCCCGCATCCATGGCGACGAGCCAGTCGAACCGCGCGGCCTCCTCCATGTACGCCGTCGCGACCATGACGCTCATGCCGGGGCGCTCGGCGCGGATGCGGTCGATCAGCTCCCAGAACTGCCGGCGCGAGAGAGGGTCCACGCCGGTGGTGGGCTCGTCGAGGATCAGCAGATCCGGATCGTGGACGAGCGCGCAGCAGAGGCTGAGCTTCTGCTTCATCCCGCCCGACAGCTTCCCCGCCGGACGTTCGACGAAGCGCGCGAGGCCGGTGCTACGCGTGAGATCGGCGATTCGACGCTGGCGTTCCGCACGGTCGTGCCCGAACAGCCGACCGAAGAAGTCGATGTTCTCGGCCACCGACAGCGTCGGGTATAGGTTCTTGCCGAGCCCCTGCGGCATGTACGCGATGCGAGGGCCCACGGCCGCACGGTGGGTCGGATCGGCCATATCACCGCCGAGCGCGTGGACGGTGCCCGCCTGGATCCGCCGCGCGCCGGAGATAAGCGCGAGCATGCTCGACTTCCCGACCCCGTCCGGGCCGATGAGGCCGACCATGAGACCAGAGGGTACGTCGAGGCTCACCGCTTCGAGCGCGTGCGTCGCGCCGTAGCGAAGGCCGACTTCGCGCAGCGACGCGACCGGCGGTGCGGGTGGGCCGTCGGTCATTCGGAGGACTCGGGCAGCCGCACCTGGAGGTAGGACGGCCATTCGGCGTGCGGGTCGAGCCGCACATATGCCATGCCCGGGAGCCCCGTCTTCACCATGCGGACGTACTTCCGGAGCAGCTCGGGTGCGATGTGCGCCTTGATGCGGAACACGAGCTTCAGCCGCTCCTCGGCCGTCTCCACGGTCTTCGGCGTGAACTGCGCGACGTCGGCGACATACGTCGCGTGCGCCGGGATCACCCACTGCGGAGCCGCGTCGAGCACGAGTCGCACCTCGTCACCGAGCGTCACGCGGCCGGCAAACGCCGTCGGCATGAAGAAGGTCATGTAGACGTCCCCGAGGTCGACGAGGTTGAGCACGCGACCGCCGGCCGCGAGCACCTCGCCCGGCTCCGCCGGCCGGTACTGCACGCGACCGTCGCGCGGCGCGCGCAGCAGGCTGTCGTCGATGTCCGACTGGATGCGCTGGATGGTCGCGCGTGCGGCATCCAGCTCCGCCTTCGCGCCGATCACGTCGGACTGTGCCGTGGCGAACGCGGCGTCGGCCGCCGCCACCTGCGCCTGCGCGGCGCGGACGGCCGCCTCCGCGCCAAGGACGCGGGCGCGATCGTCGTCGAAGGTCTGCTCCGAGACGACACCGCGCGGGGCGAGCCGCTCCGAGCGCGCCAGGTGCCGCCGGGCGCCGTCGAGCTCCGCCTCGCGCTGCGCCGTGAGCGCTTCGGCGGCGGCCCGATCCGCCTCCGCCTGCCTCACCTTGCTGTTTGCGGTGTCGATGCTGCTTAGCGCGTGCTGCGCCTTCGCCTCGGCTTCCGTCCGCTGCGCCTGCAACGCGTCGGTATCCATGACGACGAGGACGTCTCCGGCCGTAACGAAGTCGCCCTCGTGCGCGCGGATCTCGCGTATCCGTGCCGCGATCTTCGGGGAGATGTCGATCTCCGTCGCCTCGATGCGACCGTTCGCGCTGGCGAAGCCCGGCGGCAAGCCCTTCGGTCGGAGCATCCACCACGCCAGTCCCGCGGCGAACGCGACGACAGCGACGAGGGAGATCCTGGCTGCCGGTCGTTTCACGAGGGCAGCGATCCTGGTTCTCGGGGTCCCGTCGGTGCGGCCCGATCCGTCCTTCGAATCGGGAGGCCTGGGGTCCTTCGGCGGAGCGGGTGCGATCCCGGGGTGCATCGCCGTCACGCGAGACGACGGTGGCTGGGCCTGCGGATCCGGCTCTTCGTGCGTGCTCATGACGGCAGTCCTCCCATCGCGGTGGCAGGCGTCCCGTTCGGCGCCCACTGTTCTACGTCCAAATCCCATCCGCCGCCGAGCGTGCGGTAGAGGAGCACGACGACCGTGAGCTGATCCCGCGTCGTGCGCGCGAGCGCGTTCTGGGCAGGGAAGAGCTGCTGTTGCGCTTCGAGCACCTCGAAGTACGTCGAGCTGCCCTGGGTGTAACGCTCGAGGGAGATGTTGACGGCGTCTTTGAGCGCGGCCACCTGCCGCTCCTGCTGCCCGCGGACGCCCTGGAGCTTCTGTTGCGAGACGAGCGAGTTCGATACTTCGGCGAACGCATTGATCACCGTCGCCTGGTACTGCTGCACCGTCTGCTCCCAGGCGGCTTTCGTGGAGCGGTAGCTCGACAGGAGCCGACCGCCCTGGAAGATCGGCCCCGCCAGCGATCCAGCGATCGCCCAGATGTTTCCGGTCCCCTTCACGATGTTCTCGATCTCCGAGCTCTGTCCACCGTAGAGCGTCGACAGGCCGAGACGTGGGAAGAAGTTGCCGACCGCGACCCCGACGTTGGCGTTGGCCGCGACGATGGACTCCTCCGCCTGAAGAATGTCCGGCCGGCGCTCGAGCAGCTGCGCTGGTAGCCCCACCGGCAGGTCCGGCGGCGTCGTCTGGGCCGCGAGCGGGGCACCGCGCGGAATCGGTCCCGGGTTGCGACCGAGGAGAACGCTCAGCTGGTTCTCCTTCGCGACGATCGCGCGCTCGACGTCCGGGATCGTCGCCGCGGCCTGAGCGAGCGCTGCGGCGCCGCGCGATACCTCGAGGCGCGTTCCCACGCCGCCCTCGTACTGGCGCGTGAACAGGTCGAGCGTCTTCCGGAACGTGTCGGTGCTGAGCCGCGCGATCTCGAGCTCGCGGTCGAGCTCCAGGAGCTCGAAGTACGCCTGCGCCACGTCACTCACGAGCGTCAGCAGGACGCCGCGCCGGAACGCCTGCGCGCCGAGGTAGTCCGCATGAGCCGACTCGGTCGCACGCCGGATGCGCCCCCAGATGTCGATCTCCCAGGCGAGGTTGAACTCGCCGAGAAAGGAATTGAAGGTGGTGTTCGGCAGCGGGAAGAGGAACTCCCGTTGCCGCGAGGCGTCGCCCTCGTAGCCGACGTGCGGGAACAGGTCCGCGCGTGCGACGCCGACCAGCTGGCGGTATTGCTCGATGCGGGCGATCGCAGTCTTGAGGTCGTAGTTCTGGCGGACCGCCTCGCCGACGAGCTCCTGTAGCACGGGATCCTGGAAGACCTCCCACCACGGGAGATCGGCGAGCGACGCCGCCTCCGAGGGGCCGATCTGGCCGCGCGTCACTTCGGGCGCGTCGATGGACGGGCGCTTGTAGTTCGGACCGACGGCACAACCGGCCATCACGATTGTTGCCAACACGCTCGCGACGAGCCGCGTCTCGACACCCCGCGACCTCGGAGCGCGGAACCCCATGCCGGTGGCTGCCGGCGCGAAGGCGACCAGGACCGGCATGGCGGTTCAGCTTCCCATGCCGGTGCCGAGGGTGCTGCTCACGCGCGGCTCGTTCGCGGCCGCTTCGATGTGCGCGATCGAGATCATGGCCTGTTCCCCTCGTAGACGACGGCGGCCTGGGTTGGCTTGTCATGAGGCGCCAATCCAACCGCGAGCTCTTGGGCGGTTGGCGTGCAATGACAAGACGGGCTCGTGGCAATTGCCTACGAAGCGCCATGATTTCGGCGTGCAGGAGAGCCGAATGACCCGGCGCGGTTGGCGACCTGTCGGCCGGTCACGGCGCTCGTCGTCCCGCCCGTGATGGACAAGCTCAAGGACGGTGGCGAACGCGGCCGTCGCGGTGACGTGAACGGTCAAAGTCCCCGCCAGGCTCGGATGCCTGGCCTCGCCCGCGTCTGGAATCGCGTCGATTCCGCCCGGCGTGCCCTCGACGTCCGGCGCCACGGGAAGCCTGCTCTGTTGCAAATGAAGTGCCCGAAGCCGTTTGCGGGCTGGTGCCCCGCCGTCGTGTCCGGCGGAGCGTGCGACTGCCTCCGCATCCCGTGAGCATGGATCGCGGATCGGACGTTGCCCGTCCGGCGTCGCCGGGTTCCACCGAGCGACACGCGACGGCGGGGGCCGATGCCGACGTCCTGTCCCCGGCGATCTTCGCTGCGCTGCTACAACAAAACTGGGAGAACGTCCGGAGCATCAAGAACCAACGCATCTCGTTCCTGAACAGCTTCGCGCTGATCGGTGCCGGTACACAGACGCTGGCCCTCAGCATTCGCGGAGAGCTAGTGCTCGAAATCGGGCTGAACCTATTCATGTGCGCTCTCGCGGTCATGGGGTTGCTGATCAGCCTGCGCCTCAAGGCGGAGCTTGAGGAGTGCCTGGATAAGCTCCACACGCTGGTCGTCCAGGCGCACGTGGAACACCTGATGGCGCTCGAGCTGCCCGAGGGCGAGCTGTCGCGCTACCCGAAGTTCCGGTGGATGTTCCCGGTGTTCTACGCCCTGGCGATCCTCCTCTTCGTCGGACTGCTCGCGCAGCGCGTAACCGGGCTGGTGAGCGGACCATGAACATGCCGCGCGTGCTGGACGCGATCGGAAAGGATGGGATCATGAAGGTCTCGACGACAGTCCGTGGGCGCGGAAACCGGTCGCGCTACGATTGCAGGATCTCTCCACATACAACATGACGATCAGCATGGGGTTGGTGGACACGGGACCCGATACTGGTCCTTGCGGGACGGCTCGACGTGGATAAGTTCGTGAGGCACCACTTCAAGCTCGGCGACATGCTGGCCGCGTACGACGCGTTCGGCCGTGCCGCGAGGACGAAGGCGCTGAATGTCGTCATCGAGCGCCAGCCAAGGAAGGAGCAACGCATGAAGGGAACGACGGTTCGCATCACGGCGTCGAGCGGCATACGGGTCGCGCTCGCGATCGGGCTGATTGCCAGTCTCGCTCACCCCGTCCGGGCGGCGGACGAGTTCGAACAGATCCACGCAGCGGCCGGGCGTCAATGGTACGAGAAGTATTGTACGCCCTGTCACGGCATGGCTGGGGCACCCGGCTCGGCCGTGTACGCGGACACCAAGAAGCCGGTCGACCTCCGGGACTACGTGCAGCGCAACGGTGGAAAGTTTCCGGCCGCGCGCTGGATCAGCGTCGTGACGACCGAGAACCCGTCGCTCGTCCATACCGACGTGTGGCACAAGATCCGGGACTCCCAGGGTACTGCGAACTCCTCGGACGTGGCCGGGCGAGCCGTCGTGGCGTCGATCGCTAGCTACGTCCGCTCGATCCAGAAATGACGGCGATACCTGAGGTAGGCGACTGCCTCCAACCGTGTATTGGCATGAAATGACAAGATTCGACGCGGCACGAGCTGTATCCTAATCCCGACTTAGGTCCGGAACAGCACCGTCAAAAACGCACGAGCGGACTCGCCACGAAACTGGCGACGAGAAAGGCCAGGCAACGATGCCGAATCGACGTACGAAGGTGTCACGGGCGGCTCACGACGGTCGGCTCGAGGTCCAGAAGGGCGTCCACCAGCTGGCACGATCCGTCGAACAGATCGAGATCTCGCTACGCCGCGCGGAGCGGAAGATCGAAGCGGACGCGCGCAATCGGGTTCGCAAGCTTCGCAACGAAGCGAGAGCGCAACTCGCCACGCTACGCGGACACAAGCGCGAGGCGAGTCGCATCATAAAGCGGCTAGGAACGGCTGCGGACAGCTCGTGGGGCGACCTCAAGCGGGCGGCCGACCGTGCGCTGAGCGATGCGCGTAAGGTCGCCGATTCGATGATCGAACGCTTCCGGCGCGCGGTCTCCAAATGAACGGGCGAAAGCGATAGCTGCGACGGGCGGCCCCGATCGGAATCCTGCCGCCGTCCGCACCCGGAACCGCCCTGTGACCGTGTCGCCGGGCCGGACCTTTCCGCTAGGCGCGAGCGTCGTGGACGGCGGCGTCAACTTCTGTGTGTTTTCACGCGACGCCGACGCGGTCGAACTGCTGCTCTTCGATGCCGCGGACGCCCACGAGCCGGCCCGCCTGATCCCGCTCGACGCACGGGCACACCGAACCTACCACTACTGGCACGCGTTCGTCCCCGGCCTCCGCTCCGGACAGGTCTACGCGTACCGCGCCGTCGGCCCATTCGACCCGGCCCGCGGGCTCCGCTTCGATCCCGCGAAGGTCCTCCTCGACCCCTACGGGCGTGCCGTCGTCGTCCCTGACGGGTACGATCGCTTCGCGGCGAGCCGTCCGGGTGACAACACCCAAGTCGCCATGCGGAGCGTGGTGGTGGATCCCGACGCCTACGACTGGCAGGGCGACACCCCGCTCCGCCGTCCCTTCACCACCACGGTGATCTACGAGATGCACGTCGCGGGCTTCACACGGCATCCGAGCTCGGGCGTGTCGCCGCGAACGCGCGGGACGTACGCCGGCGTGATCGAGAAGATTCCCTATCTCAGAGACCTCGGGATCACGGCGGTCGAACTGCTGCCCGTGTTCCAGTTCGACCGTCAGGACTGCCCACCGGGTCTGGTCAACTATTGGGGCTATTCCCCGGTCTCCTTCTTCGCGCCCCATGCCGCTTACAGTTCGCGTCGCGACCCGCTGGGTCCGGTCGATGAGTTCCGGGATCTGGTCAAGGCGCTGCACCGCGCGGGCATCGAAGTGATCCTGGACGTCGTGTACAACCACACCGCGGAAGGGAACCACGACGGACCCACGCTGTCGTTTCGCGGCCTCGACAACGACACGTACTACCTCCTCGAAGCGAACCGCGCGCGCTACGCGGACTACACCGGAACCGGCAACACGCTGAACGCGAACGACGCGGTGGTACGCCGCCTGATCGTCGACAGCCTGCGGTACTGGGTCGCTTCCATGCACGTCGACGGCTTCCGCTTCGACCTGGCCTCCGTGCTGTCGCGCGACGAGTCTGGCCACCCGCTCCAACGGCCCCCGATCCTGTGGGACATCGAGTCGGATCCGATCCTGGCCGGGACCAAGCTGATCGCCGAGGCGTGGGATGCCGCCGGGCTCTACCAGGTAGGGAGCTTCGCCGGCGATGCCTGGCAGGAATGGAACGGAAAGTTCCGGGACGACGTCCGTCGATTCGTGAAGTCCGACAACGATACCGTGCTCGCCTTCGGCTACCGCTGCTTCGGCAGCCCGGACCTCTACGTGCTGGACGAGCGGGGGCCGGAGCAGAGCGTCAATTTCGTCACGTCGCACGACGGGTTCACGCTGAACGACCTGGTCAGCTACAACGCCAAGCACAACGAGGCGAACGGAGAGGGTGGCCGTGATGGATCCGACGTGAACCTGAGCTGGAACTGCGGGGTGGAAGGGCCGACGACCGATCCCGAGATCGAGCGGCTGCGCCACCGCCAGGTGAAGAACTTCCTGGCCACCACGCTGCTGTCGTTGGGCATGCCGATGTTGCTCATGGGCGACGAGGTGCGGCGGACCCAGAGCGGGAACAACAACGCCTACTGCCAGGACAACGAGATAAGCTGGTTCGACTGGACGCTTCTCGACCGACACCGTGATCTCCACCGCTTCGTGAAGACGCTGGTCGGCCAGCGCGTGATGCTCGGCGAGACGTTCGGCGTCGAGGGCGTGAGGACCCTGAACGAGTTGTTGCGCGAGGCGGACATTCAACCGCACGGTGTCAGGTTGAACAAGCCGGATCTGAGCCGCGAGTCGCACAGCCTCGCGGTGACCGTGCGGGGCAGAGGGCCCGCAGCCCTGTTCCACGTGATCTTCAACGCCTATTGGGAACCGCTGACCTTCGAGCTCCCGAGACTGACGCCCGGAGTGCACGAGTCCTGGCGGCGGTGGATCGACACGTATCGAGATGCGCCGGATGACATCTATGACGGGCTCTGGCCCTCGGTGGAGGGCCAGAACTATACGGCGCAACCACGTTCGCTCGTGGTGCTGTTCGCCTTGCGCGCAGACGGCGTGCCCGCATCCCGTTCGACGAGATGATCGGCGAGTTCAAGCCGCTGACCGGGAACCTACCGGGAACCCTCCCGATTGTGCGCAACGACCCGCGGCCGTCGAAGGTGAAAGAACCCTTTGTGTTCTAGGGACTCCGAGGAGAGCCGCATCAGGAATTTGCCGGCTCTTGCTCGTCGGAGTGCCCTGGCGTACTGCCACCAAAACTGCCACCGGAATCGAGCCGCCACGTCGGGCCAGCGCTTCCGAACGTGCTCGCTGGAGCGGCGCGGCCCTCGGATTGACCGCGACGAGCCGACACTCCCCATGTACTGCCCCTTGGGATGTGTAGTGTTTGACGCTACAATTCCGGACGGCGGAGTTCGGCAGCAACATGGCGGAGATCATCTTCGACTGGGATCAATGGAACTTACAGAAGAACGAGGAGAAGCATGGCGTGTCTCGCCTGGAAGCGGAGAGCGCCTTCTACGATCGACACGTGCGCCTCTTCGAAGACCTCCGGCACTCCAGTCCGCGCGAAGGGCGATACGTCCTCTACGGGCGAAGCCTGGAGGCACGCGTCCTGATGGTCGGCTTCACCCACCGAGGGGGAAGGGTCCGGGTCATCACGGCGCGGCCTGCGTCCAGAAAGGAGCGGCAAATCTATGAAGCGAAAGCCTAGAGCCGCGAAGCGGCGGCGAGTCGAGATCAAGGACTACGACACGCAAGACACGTCAGGCATGATCGACGCGACGAAGCCCCTGACGCTGAAGCAGCTCGGGATCGAGCTGCCGCGCGTGCCTCCCACCCAGGTGGTGTCGATCCGACTGCCTTCCACGCTGCTCAACCAGTTGAAGGCCTACGCCTCGGCGCGCGACGTCCCGTACCAAGCGCTCATCAAGCTGCTCCTGGCCGAATCCCTTCAGCGCCGCCGCGCCGCTTGAACCCAACGGTCGGTACGGCGACCCGGGCCGTAGGCACGACAACCCTGGGAAGCTAACGGAACCGACTGTTATCCGCTGGCCGAAGAGTCGGCCGCACTGGCGGGGTTGACGCAGGCGGCGGTGCTAGGACGAGCGGTGGTCGCGGGCGCACCGGGCGCGGATTGTTTCGGGTCGGCGCAGATCCGGACGCCCGCATTCACGTCACGGGAGAGGCGCGGCGGAAGCGCGGGCCGTTCTACCTCGACGTCGTGATAGCTGACCGAATAGCGGTGGGCCGCGGCGGGAGCCTGCGCGGACGACGCCGATATGGCGACCGCGCCCAACAGGCTCGTATTCGCGAGGGTCGCCCAGAGAGCTCCCGCGGCCAGAGGAGAGCGTCGGGATCGGTTCGTCGCATTGCGGTTCATTGGTTGCCTCCCGGTTGAAGAGTCGTTCCGTCGCGAGCGAGGCGAAGTGAGTCGGTCCGGGCGTCGACCGGCACCGCTAGCGGCACCGAACGCGAGCCATCTTGCTTCCACTCGTCGATCGCCGATTGCGCACGACCGCGGGTCGGCAGACGCGAGTCTCGACTATGGCAACCGTCACAGAGTTTCGCTAAGGACGTCGAATCCTCGAAACGCCCGACACGCCAGTAGATCAGCTCGGCCGCGCGAAAAACCATGCGCCATGCGCGTCGGAGGTGAGGTGCGCAACTTGTTGGTAAGCCCGTGACGCCGACGCAACCGGGCTTGCCATTGGAAATCGTCGGGGCGGCTGAAGAAGATTTCGCCTCTGACGCAATGCGGAAGGCATCGCGCCGCCTGCTGCCGTTCTTGTTCGTCCTGTACGTCGCGGCGTTCCTGGACCGCGTCAACGTCGGCTTTGCACAGCTCCAAATGAAGCAGGCTCTCGGGTTCGGAGATGCGGTCTACGGACTCGGCACGGGGATCTTCTTCATTGGGTACTTCCTCTTCGAAGTACCGAGCAATCTCCTTCTCGCGCGCATGGGCGCCCGGGTCTGGATCGCGAGGATCATGATCACATGGGGAGTCATCTCCGCCGCGATGGCGCTCGTGCGGACTCCGACGAGTTTCTACGCGCTGCGATTCCTGCTGGGCGTCGCCGAAGCGGGTTTCTTCCCTGGGATCATCTACTACCTGGGCGGTTGGTTTCCCGCCGAGCGGCGTGCATTCGCGGTCTCCCGGTTCATGACCGCGATCCCGATTGCGGGAATCGTCGGAGGTCCACTCTCCGGCGCGCTCTTCATGCTCGACGGGGCCGGTGGCGTTGCCGGCTGGCAGTGGATTTTTCTCGGCGAGGGGCTGCCGTCGGTCGTGCTCGGAATCGTCGTCCTCTGCACCCTGCCGAATCGGCCGGAGGATGCACGGTGGTTGTCACCCGCGGAGCGGGAATGTCTCGCGGGCCGCATCCGTGCCGAAGCGGCTCGAGTGTCGACATGCGGACACACGACCGTTCGGCAGGCGCTTCTCCACCCGATGGTGTGGAGGCTCAGCTTCCTGTTGTTCCCGATGCTCGTCGGCCTCTACACGATCAGCTTCTGGCTGCCGCAGCTCGTGCAAGGATTCACAGGTCTCGGCAACGTCGAGGTGGCGGTGATCTCCGCGATTCCGTACGTGACGGCTGCCGCTACGATGGTGGTGGTCGGTTCGCATTCGGATCGCACCGGAGAGCGCTGTCTGCACATCGCCGTAGCGATCGCGGTGGGAGCGGCCGGGATGGCATTCAGCGCCTACGCGCGTTCACCGGTCTCGGGCGTCCTCGCGTTGTCGCTGGCAGCCGCGGGCATCCTGAGCGGCAACCCGATCGCGTGGGCGCTGCCGACGACATTTCTGAGCGGCACCGCGGCGGCAGGCGCGATCGGCCTCATCAACTCGATTGCGAATCTCGGCGGGTTCATCGGGCCCTACCTGATAGGGAGCGTGCACGAGGAAACCGGTAGCTTCGCGGCCGGCCTCCTGATCGTGGCGGCGCTGATGATGTGCACGTCGGTACAGGCCCTGGCCCTGCACCGATCGCCGCTGAACCGGTACGGATGAGCATCGGCGTCGATTTCGTACCGTGTCCGCCGCAAATGCCCGGCACGACAATCCGTCGCCGTGCTCTCAGCGCTCCTGCGTTCTGGACCAGGCAGCGACCTGGTTCTGTCCGACGAAGACGGTAGAGGTCGCCGCGCCTTCTTCTCGCATGCGCTCTACCAAGGTGTCGACGCCGACTGTGGCGGCCGTCGTCAGGCCTAGGCGCTCCATCTCGGGAAGCAGCGTCGCGACGAGGTCCGCCACCAGGCGCAGGACATCGGAGCCGTCTGCACCTCCAATGAGCGCCTCGAGCCGCATTCGGGGCTGCGGCAGCCCTGCGGCGACGAACGCCGCGTGCAGCTTCATGCCCATCCGGGTCTCTGTGCCGTTCCGGCTGAGCGTCTCGACGCCCCATCGGCAGCAGCGTTCGAAGGTCGGCGCCGGCGGGAATGACCCGAGACCGCCCCAGTCGATCTCGTGGAACACGACGACGCCGCCGGGCCGCACGTGACGCGCCACCTTCCGAAGCATCGCCGCCGGATCGGGCTGGAACTGCAGGACGTAGCGACCGAGGACAGCGTCGAACGGCCGCTCGAAGGACAGATCGGCGGGATCGCCCTCGCGGAAGGTCACGTTTCCCAGCGAGCGCTCGGCAGCGCGCACCCTGGCCGTCTCGAGCGCCGCGGGCACCCGATCGACGCCGACGACCTCACCCTCCTTCCCGACCATGCTCGCGGCGAGGAACGCGACGTCACCGGCACCGCTGCCGATGTCGAGCACGCGCATCCCGGGGGCGATCCCGGCTTCGGCGAAGAATCGTCGCGTAATCGGATCGATGAGCCGGGCCTGCACCTTGAGGCGCTCGATCTCCCGCTCCGAATGGCCGAAGACGTATGGTTGTGGGTTGCCATCGCGCATCGGTCACCTCGCCGATCGATCCTCCCTCGGCTCGTCATTCCCGGTCAAGGTGAACGCAGAGATGCTCGGCGGCGGTCGGCGTCAGCCCGAAGCAACGAGCCCGCCGAGCGCAACATGGGCGTGGTCTCGGGTTCAGTTCAATGGGAAGAACCGAGGGGCTCCACCTCGAAAAGCGGTCGCGTTCGAGCAGCGCTCGGAGCGGCGGTCATCGGCCGACACGCAGAGCCCCACGACGATCGACGTCATCTGCGTCGACTGGTGCGGTCCTGGGCGCCACGCTTCCCGACCCGCGCACGGCATCGACGCGGCCAACGCGCCGCGCCGCCCGGCGGCTCGCGGCCATCGTCCGGAAGATGGATGCCCTCTACCTCGCGCTCGCCGAGCAGCGCGGCGTGGTCGATGCGGCACTCGAGTTCCTGCCGCCCGGCCCGCTATCGCGAGGATCTCGTCGAGTGGCAGCGCATGATGTTCTGCCGCCGTCCCTTGAACCTGCCGATCGACTTCGGCAATTGACGCGACATGAAGATCTACAACGCGGTCGGCTACTCGATCGTTGCGCTGTATGCCCTCGCCTGCATGGCTTACGCGCCGCCGCACATCGGAGCGCTCGGCGGCCTGGTGGTCGGCGCGGTCTACTTCTTGGTCTGCTGGTTCATGGGCGGCCTGTACCTCTCGTCGGTGATCCACATGGGCATCGCGCATCGCGCGCTCGACTACCAGGAGTGGATCATCGCGCGACTTCATCGCTCGGCTGCCACCAGAGCTGCCGCCGATCGGGATCGTATCGGCGGCCCGGCGCCGCGCGCGCCCGTGCCGGTTCAACCGACGCAACGGCCCGAGATCGCGTTGGGGGCCGGGCCACCCCGGTGATGTCGAGCCGGGGGGAGTTCGCCGCTTCGGCCGCCGGAACGGGGCTCAAGCTGTGGCCCGGCAGACCTCGACGATCAGCCGCGCGAAATTCGCCGGGTCGTCTTCCTGCAGGAAGTGCCCGCCATGGAGCGTGGTGTGCGGCTGGCCGCGGGCACCCGGCACGCGCTCGCGGAACGCGAGGTCCAGACCGCGGGTGATGGGGTCGCCGTCGCTGAAGCAGCAGATGAACGGCTGGGTCCAGCGCTCGAAGACGCCCCACGCGCGTTCGTTGTCGGCGCTGCCCTCGGGGCTGTAGCTCGACACCGGCACCAGCGACGGGTAGACGCGCGCCGCGGCCTTGTATTCTGCGCTCGGGAAAGGCGCGTCGTACGCGGCGCGCTCGGGCGCCGTGAGCCAGCGTCGCGTCCCGCCCTGCACGATCCAACCGATCGGAAACACCGGACTCCAACGCGAGAACGCGCGCCAGACGTGGAAGGCGCCGGAGATGCGCGTGTGCTCGGTCGGCAAGCCGCCGTTGCCCAGCAGGATGCGCGCGAAGCGTTCGGGGCTCTCGGCCGCCAGGCGAAGACCGATCAGCGAGCCCCAGTCCTGGCACACCAGCGTGATGTCGCGCAGGTCCAGCGCCTCGATCCAGTCGCGGATCCAGGCCACCTGCCCAGCATAGCTATAGTCCTCGCGCGCGGCTGGCTTGTCGGATTTGCCGAAGCCGATCAGATCCGGCGCCAGCGCGCGCAGACCCGCGCCGGCGACGGGGGGAATCATGTGGCGGTACAGGTACGACCACGTCGGCTCGCCATGCAGCATCAGCACTGGCGGTGCCTCCCGCGGGCCCTCGTCGACATAGTGCAGGCGCAGCTCGGGCGTGATCGGATAGTAGTGTGGTGCGAACCCGTAGTCGGGCAGGTTCGCGAAGCGCGATTCGGGAGTGCGCAGGATCCTCACGTGCGGCTCACGACTGCGTGAGTGATCGGTTGAAGATCGGCTGACGCTTCTGGAGGAATGCGCCGATACCCGCGCGCTGATCGGGGGTGTCCCAGGTCGCGTGGACCGCCCGGCGCTCGTCCCGGAGCGATTCGGCGAGCGTCTTGGTTTCGCTGCCGACGATCAGGAGGGACTCACGCGAGTGGCGGTGCGGCGTCATGCGGCGGGTCCCTGGTAGACCTCGAAGAAGCGCGCGATCATGTCCTGCGGCAGCGACAGATTGGCGTCGCGGTCGCTCTTGATGCAGACCACGCTCGGACCGGCGTGCGAGCGGGCCTCATCGAGGGCAGGACGGAGGTAGTCGAGCTCGTCGACGTAGGCGGCCCGACAGCCGAGCCCCTCGGCGACCTTGTCCCAGCGGACGGTGCCCATGGCGGTGCCGAAAGTCTTGCCGTAGAGCATGCGCTCGTTCGGCTCCTCCATCGTCCACGAGCCCTCGGCGAACACGATGGTCGTGAGCGCGAGGTTCTCGCGCGCCGCGCTCTGCATCTCCATGAAATGGAAGCCGGCGGCGCCGTCGCCGGTCACGCAGACGACCTTACGATCGGGCGCGCCGAGCTTGGCGCCGATCGCCGACGGGATGCCGGTACCGAGCATGCCGAGCTCGAGGATGCTGTGGTACGAGCGCGGCCCGGTCGGTGGGAGGCAGTTGTGGGCCCAGAGCGACGTGTTGCCGCCGTCGGTCACGTAGACGGCGTCGCGGCCGAACACCTCGCCGATGATCTGCATCGCATGGGCGGGATGGATGCCGGGCCCCGACCAGGCCGCGACGGCGGCGAACGCCGCGTCACGCCAGCGTGCCTCTACTTCGCGGTAGCGGGCGAGGTCTCGGGCATCGCCCGCCGTCGCCCCGAGCGCGCGAAGCGCGTCGGTGAGACCCGGTGCGGCAGTCGCGAGGTCGGCGACGATCGCCATCGCGAGCGGGCGGGTGACGCCGATGTTGCGTGGATCCGCATCGATCTGCACGACCTTCTGGCGTGCCGGATCACCCCAGTACTTGTCGTAGGGGAGATCCAGATTGCCGAGCCGCGATCCCAGCACGAGCACGACGTCGGCCTCCTGGCGCGCGAGATCGGCGCCGGGGCCATAGCCGTGGAGCCGGCTCGGGTGGTCTATGGGGAAGCTCGAGCGTCCCGCCATCGTGGTGATGACCGGGCAGCGCAGGAGGTCGACGATCTCGCGGAGCGCGCCGTTGGCGCCGGCCCGATCGACGCCGGATCCGGCGACGATAACTGGACGCCGCGCCGCGGAGAGCAGTCTCGCGGCGGCCCGCAGCTCCGCATCGGAAGCCTGCGGCAATGCCGCGCGCGAGCGCGCCGGGGGTACGATGCGCACGCCCGCCGGATCGCCGAGCGCGTACATGACGGGAGCCGGGACCTCGAGGTGCACCGGACCCGGACGCCCGCACCACATCTCGCGAAACGCGAGCGCCGTCACCTCCGGGATGCGGCCCCACTCGAAGATCGGCCCGCCCCACTTGACGGTCGGACGGAAGACGTCGAGCTGGTCCTGTCCCTGAAAGGTCGACGGGGGCGACGGGTAGACGATGCCGAGGCGGTGCTGCGCCGTGATCACGACGACCGGCACGCCCTCGTGGCGCGCCGTGATCACGCCCGGCAGTAGGTTCGCCGAGCCCGGACCGGGATTGCCGAGCACGGCGGCGACCTGGCCGGTCGTCTTGTAGAGTCCTTCGGCCATGTGCACGGCCGCCGCCTCGTGACGGATCGGGACCAGCCTGAGGCCATGGGGCTCGAGGCTCGCGAGAAGCGGATCCACCTCGGGACAGGGAAGGCCGAACATGAATCGTATGCCTTCGTTCGCGAGGCAGCGAGCGAGGAGCTCTCCACCGGTGATGTCACTCATGACGCCATTCTCCTCTATCGCGACCGGCCGCGCATCGACCGTTCCATTGCAACCCCGCCTGCGGGAAGGGTATGGCTCGCCAACGACCGGTCATTTGGTGACACCTGCCGATCTGGACCGACAGACTGCCGATGACGAACGCGTACTTTCTGCTCGCGCTTCGCGAGTTCGGCACGACGCCCGGGGCCGAGGCGGCGATTCTCGACGGCATCGAGCCGACGGCGCTCACCATGGGTGGCGAGATCACCATCGGCGAGCAACTTCGACAGGTCCGGAACATCAATCGCCACGAGTCCCCGGGCTGGGGACTACGCCTCGGCGACCGCTTCGACGCCACGACCCACGGTCCGGTCGGGTTCGCGGCCGTCAGCGCCCCGACATGAGATTGATACTTCAACATCGGCTCGGATGACTTGGTCTGCAGTTCACTCAGACTGAAATCGCTGTTCTCGACGTAGAGTGCGAGGGGCTCGAGCGCCCACGGCGTAAGCAGACGATAGGGATTCGCGCGCCGTGACGGGGAGAACACCACCATGACAACTGCGACGACGAGCTGTCCGCCAGCCCGAAGCAGCCCCGCATATGCGGCAAGCAGCACGACCGGGACAACGAGGAATGCATAGACCACCCCCGTATCCTTGGTCAGCTTGTACCATTCGCTGTTCAAGACTGCCTTGAGCGCATCCGGCTCGATTCGAAGTTCTGGGATCGTTGCCCCGCAGACGCCGAACACCACGCCAGCTAAGACAACGTGGGCGATCACGTGCGCTTGGCTCTTGGTCCACGTGTCCTGCACGCTGCCGTAGAGAGCTTGGACGTCGGACAAGGTGCTCATGAGGGATCAGGAAGGCGGTTTTGCGGAGACCACTTGCATTTCGGGTGCGCGGCGCCCGCAATGAGACAATACGACGTGATGGTCACGCGCCGCACTGGTACACTCGCGCGCGCCGGATGGGCAAGGGCTTTCCACGCTACCTGTTGCTGCGCGTGCTGCGTGCGCTCGCGACCGTGTGGGGCGTGATCACGCTGGTGTTCTTGCTGGTGCATTTGATTCCGGGGGATCCGATCGATGCGATCCTCGGCGACCGGGCCGCGCCGGGGGATCGCGCCGCGCTGCGGCGTGCACTGCGGCTCGATCAGCCGCTCAGCGCGCAATACGCCGCGTTCATGGGCGACGTGGCCGACGGCAGCCTCGGCCGTTCCTTCCGCATGCGCGAGCGCAGCGTCGCCGCGCGAGCCGGGGGCTGAGGGGGAAGGGTAGGGGCGCAGCGTCCGATAGGGAGGCTTATGTCGCTGTTCCCAGGCTTATGGCGACTACGGCCCGGCGGCCGTGGCGACGAGCGCCAACCCCGCGAGCACCGACAGGCCCTGTCGCATGCCCGGTGATAGCATCCGGGAAGCGCGGCGGCACGGTCTTGGCCGTCGATCAACTGCTCGGGCGGGTCACTGACACACGTGGGGCCCGACGGTGAAGCTCACCTGCGTGATCACGTCCTTGCCGGGCGGGCAGTTGAACTGGCAGAAGAGCATGTTCGGCGCCTCGACCGCCCCGTCGATCTGGCAGAAGCCGCCGCACGTGAGCCGCTTCCCGTAGCTGAGCGTGCCGTGCAGGACCGGCACGAACCCGGACTCGGTGTCCTGCCGCGCATGGATCGCTCCCGCCTTGCCGTTGCAGATCGTCTTCCACTTCGTGCAGACGAGGCGAGCGTCGACCGTGCCCTCGCCGGCGTGGTAGCGTTTGAGCCGCACCTTCGCCTGCGCCTCGTTCGCGAAGTTGTACGCGTAGCCGCAGAGCCCGGCCGCATCGGCCGACGCCGCCGCCACGCCGATCGCCAAGGCCACCGCCAGCAATCGAGCCATCATGACGTTCCCCCTGCCGGAATCCGGCGGGACGGTTATCCCGGTCCCGTCGGGGGGCCGTAGGCGCGACAAGTCTCGAACGTTGACAGAGCGTCCCAATATCAGACGCTGACCCGACGCCTTCCCCTCCTCCCCCGGCTTACGCGGGGCATACAACGCCCGATCCGTTCCTGTCCAGCCCGATGTTTGTCCTCCGGCCCGCCTCCGAGACCAATCGGGAGCGGCTACCCGCACGAGACCTGCAGTGCCTGATGGGCCGATCGTCTCGGCCGAAACCCGTACGAGCACTCCAGAAACTCCGTCTCGTACACGGCCTCCGCCACCATCGTGACGGCGCGCTGCAAAATCTTATCCTCGACGGTGGGAATCCCGATCGGGCGACGCTCGGAGCCATCACCCTTCGGAATGTGGACCCGTCGGACCGGCGGCGCCCGGTAGGTCCCGGACTTCGCTCGATCCAGGAGGCTCTGAAGATTCCCCTCCAGGTCCGAGGCGTAGTCGTCGGCGGTCTGCCGATCGACACCCACGGCCCCGTCCTTGCGCGTACGCCGATGCGCCTCGCGCAAGAACGCGATGTCGATGAACTGCGCGAGGGTCCCGAGTGCCACTCCGGGCATCTCCCTCGCTCGTGTCGCCATCCGATGGAGTTGCGTGGAGATGGGCTCGGAAGTCGGCGCCTCCGTCATCTGTCCCTCCATCGGGTCCATGTTCCGGCATCCCCTTCCCTCCACGGGGTCCGCTCGGGTGCGTTCCCCCGCTTCCTCGGTACTACGGAATGCTCCGACGCCTGTTCGCCCGTCCCGCCGCGCTTCGTTCCCTTCACGCGACCGTACCGCGCCTGCACTCGGACTTCGCTCCTCGGAGCCGCGAGTGCGCGGCCTCCGGGCCTGGGCTGTTCGATCGGGCGCCCATCCCGACTCGATGACGCGGAGACGATCAGGCCTCCCAGGTTCCTGGAGAACCCTTGTGCGTACATGCCCCGCTCTTCGACCCCGGCGAGCTCGTCACGCCTGGCCCTTCACGACGTGTCGACACGGCCTTCCGTCCTTCCTAACGACGTCGGCGCTCGCACCGTCTTATCTCTCGAGGCTCCATCACGCGGCCAGCACACTCCCCTGTGTACGCTTCGCAGGGCGGATCGCTCCGCCACCACGCAACACGCGGTTCCGGGCTGGTGGCCAGCCTCTACCGGGCGGGCTTCCTCCCGCTGGGTTCCATCAGAAGGTTTCCGAGATGCGTTCCCCTCTCCGTCTACATCTCTTCCTCCTCCTCCAGGCTTCGCCTGGCGCACTAGGCACGACAACCCTGGGAAGGTAACGGAACCGACTCTCATCCGCTGGCCGAAGAGTCGGCCGCACTGGCGGGGTCACGACCGGTCCTGCATCCTGTCGCGCTCGCCATGCACGGGCCTCACCACGCCTCGGCAAACGGGCGCACCTCCACATTGAACGACCATGCAGAGCGTTCCTGGTGAACGATGTGCCATACCTCCTCCGCGATCGAGGACGGCTGAATGAAGAACGCGTCTCCCGCCGGCTTGGAAACCATCGCCCGGGTCCATTCGAGATCGATGACGGCATCGATCACGACGTAGGCGACGTGCACGCCCTTCGGTCCAATCTCCCGGGCGATCGCTTCGGCGAGAATCCTTTGTGCCGCCTTGGTCGGAGCAAAGCCCGCGAATTTCGCCTTGCCGCGAAGCGCCGACGTGTTCCCTGTGACGATGATGGCTCCTTCTCCCGCCTCGATCATCGCAGGCGCCAGTCGCCGGGCTAGATGGAGAAGCGCCATCGTGTTGACCTGGAAGTTCCGATTCAGCACTTCGGGGTCGATCTCGAGGAACGTGGCGAAAGCACCACCCACGGCGTTGTGGATGAGAACCTTTGGCGCGCCGAGGTCAGCGCGCACTCTCTCGATCGTGGCGTCGAGTTGCGCTTCGTCGGTCACGTCGCAGGTATAGCCGCGCGAGTGCTCGATCTCGCTTTCCAACGAATCCAGCCTCTCTCGGCTCCGGGCGAGCATCGCGACCGAGTAGCCGCCGCGGGCGAAACGGCGGGCCATCGCCGCTCCGGTGCCTGGACCTACGCCGCTGATCAACGCGACGGGAAGACTCTCCCTCATTGGTAACTCCTTTTGTGGGTGGCATCCCGTAGACCTCGCAGTCGCGGACGCCGAACTGCTGGTCGGCACGGGATTGATCATCCGGCCGGAACGAGGAGGGTGGTAGCGGTGGCGACGAGCTTGGACGCGCCGTCGCGCACCGCGTGGAGTTCCCCACTGGTGAAGATCTGCTTGCGGCCCGGCTTCACGACCCGTCCAATGGCCACGAACTCATCCCCCACCGCTGGGGCGAGGCAGTTCACCGAGAACTGCGAGGCGAGCACCGACCATCCCGCGATCGTCGCCGCCGCGAACCCGCATGCCGTGTCCAGCAAGGCGGCGATCATGCCGGAGTGGAGGAACCCGGAGTACTGCCCCATGTCCTCGGGCCGCCACGCCATTCGCAGCTCGCACTCACCCTCGACCACCCGGACCACCTCGAACCGGGCCCACCGGTTGAACGACGCCGTTGCGCTGCCTTCCCGTAACCTCTCCAGCATGTGCGACCTCCGCAAGGAACCTCTTCATCCGCCGATGTAGCTCATCTCGATCTTGCCGTTGCCCGCGCTGCCGCCGGCACGCAGCTCCGAGTATCGATCGTCACGTACGCCCCACACCGCGCGGATCATCGCGGCGAGGTCGTCGTCCGCGGCGCCGCCCCGGATCGGCGCGCGGAAATCCGTGCCGTGCGTCGCGAAGAGACAGGTGTAGAGCTGCCCTTCGGCCGACAACCGCGCGCGCGTACAGCCGCTACAGAAGGCCTGCGTCACTGACGAGATGAACCCGACCTCGCCGCCACCGTCGGTGTACCGCCATCGTTCCGCCACCTCGCCCGAATACTCCGCGTCGATCGGCTCGATCGGCAGCTCTGCGGCGATGCGCGCCGCGACCGTCCGCGATGGCACCACTTGGTCGAGCTTCCAGCCGTTGGTGGCGCCGACGTCCATGTACTCTATGAATCGCAAGATGTGACCCTCGGCCTTCATGAACCGCGCCATCGGCAACACGCTGTCCTCGTTCACGCCGCGCTGGACCACCATGTTGACCTTGATCGGGGCGAGGCCGGCGGCGACCGCCGACTCGATCCCTTCGAGCACCTTCGCCACCGGAAAGCTCACGTCGTTCATCCGCGCGAAGACCCCGTCATCGAGCGAATCGAGGCTGACGGTCACGCGCCGCAATCCGGCCGCACGCAGATCGCGCGCCTTGTCCTTTAGCAGGGAGCCGTTGGTGGTGAGCGTCAGATCGAGATCGTCCCAGTACGCCAGCATCTCGATGAGGCGCTCGAGACGTCGGCGCAGGAGCGGCTCGCCGCCGGTGAGGCGCACTTTCTGCACCCCCCTGGTCCCGAAAGAGCCGCACCAACCGATGGATCTCGCCGAACGACAACAATTCGGCGCGTTCGAGATACTGGAAGCGCTCCCCGAAGACTTCCTTCGGCATGCAATAGCGGCACCGGAAGTTGCAACGGTCGGTCACCGACACCCGTAGGTCGCGCAGCGCGCGGCCCCGGAGGTCGCGTACCTCCCTTCGGCTCATTGCTTGCGGAACCGGGATGGCGCGTCCGGGCCGAAGGTCTGCTCAGGATGCAGCGCGCGGGCCCTCGCGAGGAGCTGCTCCTCGGCCTCGACGTCCTTCGGGTTCGGAACGCAGCAGTCGACCGGGCAGACAGCGGCGCACTGTTCCTGATCGAAGAATCCGACGCACTCGGTGCACTTCTCGGGGACGATGTAATACACGTCCTCGCGGAGCGCGGCGTGGCTTTGGCCCCCGGACTCGTACGCAACGCCGCCCTCGTAGATGGCGGTGTTCGGGCACTCGGGCTCGCAAGCGCCACAGTTGATGCATTCCTCGGTGATCATCGTCGACATGGGTTTCTCCGGAAGAACGATTCAGTGATTCAGTGGCTCGAGCTCTACGCCTGGAGCCGCCACGTCGCCGCTTCAGACCCTTGAGCCCGGTGGAGAACGCGCGTGCGAACCGCGCGGAGGATCCAGACAACCGCGGCGGTCATCGCCGCCCCTACCGCACAGCACGCCATCCCATCGTTCCCTTACTCAATCGGACACAGCCGAAACTCGGTGCGCCCGTCCAGATCGACCATCACTCTCGCATGTCCCGCGGCATCGGCGAGCACCTCCGCCGCGACGCTCCCTTCACACCGGTAGCGGGAGCCGGGTCGGAGTTGCGAGAGCCCCAGGCTCTGCCGACCCTGGCGGTCGCCTGGATAGAGGACGGCCTCGAGGGCTCGCCCGTCGCTCACCGCCCGAGCGACCAAGACCTGCGGATACTCGACATCGTCGAGCAGCGGACCGCTTCGGAAGCGCTCCGGCATGCCAACGGCCACGAGGTCGTGCATGGCGTTGGGTCGCCCGGCACGGGCGTTGAAGGCCAAGACGTGGCCCATGACGGAGACGCCAGGATGATGTCGCACACCGCCCGAGGTGACGACCGGATGGTCAGCGTCGAAACGCTGCCGCAGAGTGTGGGCGATGGGCGAGTCACCCATTTCGGCAGCGGTGGCCATCACCGAGGCGAGCGTCGTCGCGTTCGATCGACGGTAGTTTCCGGTGTCGATCAAATCTCCTCCGCGCGTTTCGAGCTGCACGCCACCGTCCGTGAGCTCGAGGAGGTCGTGCCGCACGATCTCCCAGGATCGACGCGCAATCGCGGGAAGCAGCGGGTGCATGTAGAACGCGGTCCCTGCGTCCGTGACGACGGACGTGAGTGCGGAAATGGTGAGGCCCGTCCCGGCTGAACGGATC
>DATJZY010000017.1 GCA_035577985.1 Candidatus Eisenbacteria bacterium | reverse complement strand
TCGATCAGCACTTCGTAGTAGAGATGCGATCCGGTCGCGAGGCCGGAGGCGCCGACGTATGCGATCACCTGTCCGCGACGCACGTGGCTGCCGGGCCCGAGACCGTTCGCGAAGCGCGAGAGGTGGGCGTAGGCGGTCTCGACGTGCTCGGAGTGACGCAAGCGGATGTAGTGACCGTAGTTGCCGCGCCAGCCGATCGTCTCGAGGACGCCGTCGGCCGCGGCGTGGACGGGCGCACCCGTAGGCGCACCGAAGTCCACCCCGCGATGGAACTTCCACAGACCGAGGACCGGATGGATGCGCCAGCCCCAGGGCGAGGTGATGGGAGCGTCGCCGACCGGCTGCTCCAGGCGCAACGGCATCACGCCGCGTCCGCTCGCCTCGACGAAGGCGACGTCGTTGCCGTTCATCGGGTAGCGGTAGACCCTGTGCTCGGTGCCGTCGCTCTGCAGCGACGCGTACCGAAGATGCGCCGCATCGCTGTCCCCCCCGAGTCCCTCCAGAGCCTCGTAGACGACGGTGAAGCGGCTGCCCGGCATCGGATGCTCCGGCAGGTCCGGATCGCAGGCGAATGCGACGAGCGCCTCGTCGATCACCGCGGCCGGCACTGCCGCGGCCGCGAGCGCGGCTCGGAACTCGCCTGCGACGTCGCCGGAGCGGCTGTGCACGGCGAGCGACCATTCGCTGCGCGCCGGCGACGACCGCGGCAGTGCAAAGTTGCCGTCGCGGTCGGCGACGATCGTCAGGTCCTGATGGCGCGCCGTCGTCACGTGCAGCGAGCGGATGTAGTGATGGCCCGCCGACGTGTCATCGCCGAGCTGGATCGACACGCGATCGCCGCCTCGCAGGGATCGCGGATCGAAGAAGTCGTCGAGGGCCGCGACCGCGGCGTAGGCCTGCTTCCGATCGACGTGGGCGCGGAGCAGGGCACCGACCAACGTGTCGCCGCGGCCAATGGTCAATGCCAACCCGCCGGTGGCATCCGGAGCTACGCCCGCCGAGTCGGAGCGCGCCGCGCGTGCCATCGAGCCGACGACGAGCACGCCCGCAAGCAGCGCGGCAGAGAAACGGAGTCCGGCCGAGAACGTGCAGGCGCGCGCCAAGGTCTCCCCCCCCTTCCTTGGATCGACGGCGCGGACCGTAGCTTGAGCGGATGACACCGCACTGGAGCGACGTCATCCGTCGTTCATGCGAGGCGTTCGTTCCCGGTCGAAGTGCAGGATGCGCGTGCTGTTCACGACGACGACCAGCACGGCGAAGCTCTGAGCCAACGCGCCGGCGAGCGGATCGAGGACGCCGGCGGCCGCTAGGGCGATCAGCGCCACCGCGAATCCGAACGCCAGCCACACGTTCTGGCCGATCACGGCGCGCGTGACGTCGGCGAGTCGCACGAGCAGCGGCAGGCGATCGAGGTCGGCCCCGAGCAGCGCCACATCGGCGCCCCCGAGCGCGACCTCGTTGATCTCGGCGCCGATCGCCACGCCGACGTCGGCTCCGCCGAGTGCAGGTGCGTCGTTGACGCCGTCACCGACCATCATCACGGTGCGGCCGGCGCTCTGCTCGGCGCGCACCAACTCGAGCTTCTGCGACGGCATCACTTCCGCAACGACTTCGTCCACGCCGAGCGCGTCGCCGACGGCTCGCGCCACGCCCGTCTTGTCCCCGGTGAGCAGGATCAGCCGATCGATTCCGAGCCGCCGCATCGCCTCGAGCGCCTCGCGCGCATCGGCGCGGGGCGGGTCGCGAAACGCGATGCGCCCGAGGTAGCGCTGCCCGAACGCGACCCACACGCCGGCCGCGTCCTCCGAGCCGCTCTCGCCGGGATCGATGCCGAGATTCACGAGCAAGGCACGACGCCCGAGCACGGCGCGCTCGCCATCGATCACCGCCACGACTCCGAGTCCGGGCTGCTCCTGTAGATCCGTGGGCGCTGCGACTTCGACTCCGCGCATGCGCGCCCCCGCCACCACAGCGCGGGAGAATGGATGCAGCGAGCCGAAGCCGCAGGACGCCGCAACACCGAGCAGGCGTTGCGCCGAGATCCCGGGCGCCGGCACGACCTCCGCGAGCTGCGGCGCTCCCATCGTCACGGTGCCCGTCTTGTCGAGCACGAGCGTGTCCACCTCGGAGGCGCGCTCGAGGAAGTCGGTGCTCTTGATCAGGATGCGCAGTCGCGTCGCCGCGGTCATCGCCGCCACCATGGCGGCAGGACCGGCGACGACCAGCGCGGTCGGCGTCGCGACGACCAGCACCGCGATCGCGCGAGAGAGCTCCTGGGTGAAGAAGAGCGTCGTGGCGGCCAGGGTGAGGACCACCGGCAGCCACACGCCAGCGCGTCGCTCGAAGAGGCGGAGCACGGGCACGGTCGTCCGCTCCACCTCGGCCAGCAGGCTGACGACGCGACCTAGAACCGTGTCGGTACCCGTCTCGCGCGCCTGCACGCGCAGCAGTCCGTCGAGGGCGACCGTGCCCGCGAAGACGGGGCTGCCCGGCCCGACGTCCTCGTGTCGCGACTCGCCGGTCACCGCGGACTGGTCCACGGCCGCCGTCCCCACCAGCACCGCTCCGTCCACCGGGATCCGTTCACCGGGCCGCACCAGGATCACGTCGCCCTGGACGAGGCGCGCGGGATCGACGCGCTCCTCCACGCCGTCGCGCCAGCGTGTCGCCTGTCGTGCGGCGAGGGCCCGGATGCCGTCGATGGCGGCGCGCGCGCCGAGGGAGCTGCGCTCCTCGAAGAGCCGCCCCACCTCGAGGAAGAGCGGCACGAGTGTGGCGGTCACGAAGTCGCCCATCGCGATCGCCGCGAGCACCGCGATCGCGACCAGCTGATCGGTCGCGCCGCGCGTCTCGCCGGTGAGGATGCCGCGCACCCCGGCGATCAGGATCGGTGTTCCGACCACGACGGCCGCGAGTCCGCGGAGCACCTCGCCGAGCTGCCACTGGCCCGGCGCGAGTCGGATCAGGAGCGTGCCGAGGGCGAGCAGTCCGACGCCCACGAGCCCTGCGCCGAGGCGCATGCCGATGCGGCGGCGCTCCTGCGCCGAGAGCGCTCCGGCGGGCATCGCGCTCGAGTCCGCCTCCATGCCGGGCGCGATCGCGCTCACGGAAGCTCCTCGGGCGGTCGCCCGAGCGGCACCGTCGAACGGTTCGACTCGCTCGGGGGACGCTGCGGCTCGGGAGCGACGAGAACGCGCAGGCCGTGATAGTCGCCTCCCGCGGGCGGCGGAAGCCAGCGGACTGCGCCCGCCGATGCGACCGCCCGCTCCACCCCATCGCGATAGAGACGCTCGCGCACGACGGCGGGATCGGCCCGGTACTCGCGTTCGAGAGCGAGGAAGGCGTTCGCGTCGCCCTGCGCCCTCGCTTGGTCGGTCGCCGCGTCGGCGCGGGCGGACTGCACCTCGGTGTTGGCGGATGCGTTGGCCTTGGGAACGATGTCTTGGGCGAACGCCTGCGCGTCCTTCTTCTGGGTCTCGGCGCCGATGTACGCGCTCTGCACTGCTTCGAAGTCCCGCCGGAGCGCGACCGGCGGAGAGAGGTCGGTGAGCTCGAGCGAGACCAGCTCCAAGCCGGAGCCCGCGGCGTCGAGGCCCGCCTGCGCGCGACGCGTCACTGCCTTGATCAGGTCCTTGCGCTGGTCGGAGAGGACCCGATCGACGTCCATCTCGCCGAGCGAACGGACCGTCGCAGCGATCACCTCGGTGCGCACGATCTCTTCCGAGGGCGGGCCGTAGAACGCCCATTCCGCCGCATCGTGCACCCGGAATCGTGCGACCAGCTGGACGTGGACGATGTTCTGGTCGCCGGTGAGCGCATAGCCCACGGTCAGTGGATCGAGCGTCGTCGCGCTGGTCCCCACGTACGACGACGGAGCCAGTCGGACGGGCAGCTCGCGTACGTTCCGGGTCTTCACGCGCACGACCTGGTCGACCGGCTTCGGGAACGCAAAGAGAAGGCCGGGGCCGTGTTCGCGGGTCGCCGGGGAGTCGCCAACCACTCGTCCCCAGCGCTCCACCACACCGACCTCGTCCGGCCCGATCACCGTGATGCCCGACACCGCGTAGAGGAACGCCATCGCTGCGACCCACCAGTGCATGCGTCGCCACGCCGCGTCGAGCAGGCGACCCAGCGGCGCGACGAGCAGTCGGAGCTCCGAGGGGGCGGCGGACCTCCTCATCGGCCGCTTGCGCTCTGGCTCTGGAGCAGCGAGAACGGTTCGGTGTCGGTCCGGAGGATCAGGCTGGTGTTGTCGTTGATCAGCTTGTCGAGGGACTCCAGGGACCGGGTGAACTTGTAGAACTCCGGATCCGCGCGATTCGCGTCTGCGTAGGTCTTCGCCACCAGGGCGGCCGACTCGCCGCGGATGCGGGCCGCCTCCTCGGCGCCCTTCGCGCGGATCTGGGCCGCTTCGAGGCTGGCTGCGGAGCGGATTCGACTGGCCTCGCGTTCGCCCTCGGCCCGGAATTTCGCCGCGTACTGGCGGCGCTCGGCGCGCATCTGCTCGAACACGGCGGTCACGTTCTCCTCGGGCAATGCGATGCGCTCGAGCCGGATCTGCTCGA
>DATJZY010000016.1 GCA_035577985.1 Candidatus Eisenbacteria bacterium | reverse complement strand
CCGCCGTCTCCATCTCGGCCACCCGACCGACGCGCCGGACGCGCTTGATCGCGCCGTCGAGCACCGCGACGCCGGAGGAGTCGTACCCGCGGTACTCGAGCCGCTTCAGCCCCTCGACGAGGAGCGGCACGACGTCGCGGTTAGCGATGGCGCCTACGATTCCGCACATGGTTCTGCTTGCACTCCCTGGTTCTTCCTCTTGCGCCGTTGCCCGTTTGCGTTCCCGGCCTACTTCTTCTTCGTCTTCACGGGCCGCTTCCAGTTCGGGATCGTCATCTGCCGCGCGCGAGAGATGGTCAGCTCGCCCGGCGGCGCATCCTCGGTGAGCGTCGTGCCGGCGCCGAGCGTCGCGCCGCGCCCGACGCGCACCGGCGCGACGAGCTGGGTGTCCGAGCCGATGAAGACGTCGTCCTCGATCACCGTGCGGTGCTTGTTCGCGCCGTCGTAGTTGCAGGTGATCGTGCCCGCGCCGACGTTGACGTTGCGGCCGACCTCGGTGTCGCCGATGTAGGCGAGGTGGTTCGCCTTCGAGCCGGCGCCGATCGTGCTCGCCTTCACCTCGACGAAATTGCCGATGTGGACGTCCTCGGCGAGCTGCGCGCCCGGACGGAGGCGCGCGTACGGGCCGATGCGGCAGTTGCGGCCGATGTCGGCTTCCTCGAGATGGCAGAACGGCTCGACCCGGGTGCCCGCGTCGATGCGCACGTTGCGGAGCACGCAGTTCGCGCCCAGCGACACGCGGTCGCCCAGGACCACGTCGCCCTCGAAGACGCAGTTGACGTCGATCGCGACGTCGCGCCCGCACTCGAGCTTCCCGCGAACGTCGATGCGGGCGGGATCGGCGAGCGTGACCCCTGCCGCGAGCAGCCGCCCGGCGACGTCCTGCCGGTACACCCGCTCGAGCTCGGCGAGCTGCGCCTTGCTGTTGACGCCGAGCGTTTCCCACGCGGAGGCGGGCTGCACCGCGCGCACCGCGACGCGCTCGCCCACCGCGGCGGCGATCACGTCGGTCAGGTAGTACTCGCGCTGCGCGTT
This sequence comes from Candidatus Eisenbacteria bacterium, assembly GCA_035577985.1. Taxonomy (NCBI): domain Bacteria; phylum Candidatus Eiseniibacteriota; species Candidatus Eiseniibacteriota bacterium. Next base: position 2,674 of record DATJZY010000016.1, on the reverse strand, counting down.
GTCGTCGCGCAAGCCGGTGAGCCAGCGCGCGAGATTGCGCGTCGGCAGGACCATGATGCCGGTGTTCACCTCGCGCAGCGCGCGTTCGGCCGGGGTGGCGTCCTTCTCCTCGACGATGCGCTGGATCGCGCCGCCCTCGCGCACGATGCGCCCGTAGCCGGTCGGGTCCTCGAGCGTGACGGTGAGGAGCGCGACCCCGTCGGCGGCGGCGGTGCCGAGCGCGCGCAGCGTTTCGGCGCGCGTCAGCGGGACGTCGCCGTACAGGACGAGCGTCTGCGCGTCCGGACCGAGCGCCGGGAGCGCCTGCTGGAGCGCGTGCCCGGTGCCGAGCTGGGGCTCCTGACGCACCCAGGCGATCGCGTCGCCGCCGATCGTCTCGCGCACGCGCTCACCGCCGTGTCCGTACACGACGCACACGCACGACGGCCCGAGCGACCGGGCGGTGTCGAGGACGTGCGCGAGGAGCGGCCGGCCGGCCAGCGGATGGAGCACCTTGGGCAGGTCCGAGTGCATCCGCTTGCCCTGGCCCGCGGCCAGGATGACGACGTTCACTTGACTGAAACTCCCTTATCGATCCGGATGTTAGCAAGGAACCGGGCGCCCGTGACCGAGGCGTTTGCGGAGATCTTCACGGATGCCACGATTCGTGACATTCGGGCGGTGCCCGCGGCGTGGGACCGGGTCGCGATGATCCTGCTCGCGATCGTCGCGGCGGTGTTCGTCGCCGAGATCGTCACAACCCAGCTCCGGGGGCGCATCATCTGACCGTGGCCCACCTCCCCCACTCGCGGATGCTCGTTTCGCTCGTCGCGGGCGCGCTCGCTTTCCCGGCCGGGGCCGAGCTCTTCAAGTGGACGGACGAGACGGGCACGACGAACTACGGCGCCAGGCCGCCCGCAAACGCCCGCAACGTCCAGAAGCTCGATGACGCCAAGTCCCGCGTCAGCACCGTGCCCGGCCCGAAGCCCGAGAAGATCCAGGCGGGACAGGATCGGGCGCCGCAACAGAAAGCCGACGGCGTGGAGCGTGACCTCGCCGCGCAGCGCCGCGAGAGCGCCAATGCGCAGTCCGGGATCGCGGCGGATCCGCAATGGCGGGAGCGCTGTCTACAGGATCGGCGTGTAGACTGCGACGATCCCTCGCGCGGGACGTTCGACTACGGGCTTGAGCCGACGGGGTATCCGTACTACCCGGTCCGCCCGGTCCAGCCGATTGCACCGCCGGTGCAGCCTGGACCGCCGGGGCTCCCGCGGCCGACGCCACGGTGACGGGAACCCGTCGGCCCGGTCCGTGACAGCGCGCCTGTCATCCGAGGAGCCAGGTGGTGCGTAATTCATTCATGAGCGTTCGCCGTGTTCCACTCGTCGCCCTGGGGGTCGCGCTCGCGTTCCCACTGGTAGCGCTTGCCCAGGTCTACAAATGGATCGACGACAAGGGCGTCACCAACTATTCCAGCACCCCGCCCGACAACCGGAAGAGCGAGAAGCTCGACGAGGACAAGGGACGGGTCAGCACGATCGAGGCGTACGACGCGTCGAAAGGCGACGCCGGGCGCCGGGAACAGGCGTTGAAGGATCGCGTGGCCCGGCTCGAGGAGGATGCGCAGCGGAATCGCCAGACGGCCGCAGCCCAGGATGCGGCGTCGGCCGAAGCCTATCGCCAGTGGCGCGAGCGCTGCATCGCCGACCGTCGGACCGATTGCGACAGTCCGTATCCGACCGCCTACGATCCAGGCTATTACAGCCCCTATGGCCCCTACGGCATCGTGCGGCCAGGCGCGAGGCCGGTGCCGCAACAGCCCGTGCCGGGCATGTATCAGCCGACGCCGTTCACCGCGGTCGGCGCTGGTGGCGTCGCCGGTCCGTATTACCGGTCACCACCGGGCGGCCTCGCGGTCGGACCCGGCCCGGCGGGCATAGGGGCCGGCTTGGTGCCCGCGCCGCCGGGAGGCGTGGTGGTGACGCCCGGACCGGCCGGCATCGGCTCGCAGTACCGGCCGGTGCCGGAGGATCAGGTACCGAGCGCCGCGCCGCGCCCGCGACCCCGCCAGTAGCCCTTTTCAGCGCGGGAGCTCGGAGCTCCCCATGAGGAACTCGTCGACGGCACGCGCGCACTGGCGGCCTTCCCGGATCCCCCAGACGACGAGGGATTGGCCGCGGCGCATGTCCCCCGCGGCGAACACCTTCGGCGCCGAGGTCGTGTAGCAGCCCGCGCCGTCGGTCGTCGCACGCGCGTTGCCGCGGGCGTCCTTCGCCACGCCGAAAGCGTCGAGCACGCCCTGGACCGGCGAGACGAATCCCATCGCGAGGAGCACGAGGTCGGCGGGCAGCTCGAACTCCGTGCCCGGGACCTCGACCATCCTCATCTGGCCGCTCGCCGGGTCCTTCTGCCACTCGACGCGCACGGCGACCAGCGCCTTGACCGTGCCGTTCTCGCCGCGGAAGTGCTTGGTCGCCACCGCCCAGTCGCGCTCGCAGCCTTCCTCGTGGGACGACGAGGTGCGCAGCCGCGACGGCCAGTACGGCCACACCGGGTTGCGGTCGAGATCCGGCGGCATCGGCAGCAGCTCGAACTGGGTCACGGATTTCGCGCCGTGCCGGTTGGAGGTGCCGACGCAGTCCGAACCGGTGTCGCCGCCGCCGATGACGACCACGTGCTTGTCCGTCGCCCACAG
>DATJZY010000015.1 GCA_035577985.1 Candidatus Eisenbacteria bacterium | reverse complement strand
TCAACTGCCTGCGCGCCACGTCCGAGGTGGCGCGGCCGTTCGATCGAGACCGCAAGGGCCTCGTTCTCGGCGAGGCGGCGGCGATCGTCGTGGTCGAAGCGCGCGAGCACGCCGAGGCACGCGGCGCTCGCGCGCGCGCCTGCGTCGCGGGCATCGGCGCCGCCGCCGACGCCGTGCACATGACGGCACCGGACCGGGAAGGGGCGGGGGCGGCTCGCGCCATGCGGAGCGCGCTCGCCGACGCGCGGCGGGCGCCCGCGGACGTCGGCTTCGTCTCCGCACACGGCACGGGGACGCCGTACAACGATGCGATGGAGGCGGCGGCGCTGCGGCACGTCTTCGGCGCGGGACGGGTCGCGGTCAACTCGATCAAGGGCGCGGTCGGCCACACGCTCGGTGCGGCGGGTGCGCTCGAGGCCGTCCTGTGCGTGCGCGTGCTCGAGAGCGGGACGATCCCGCCCACGGCCGGGCTCGAGCACGTCGACCCCGCCTGCGCCGACCTGGACCTCGTCGCCGGCGCGCCGCGGCGGACCACGGCGCGTCTCGTGGTGTCGACCTCGTCGGGCTTCGCGGGCGCGAACGCGGCCCTCGTGCTGGAGGCTGCGTGAGCAGCCGACGCTCTTGTGCGCGGGTGCGTCCGACGCACCCGCTGTCACCGGCGGCCGCGTGACGGGCGAGATCGCGATCACCGGCGTCGGCGGCGTGCACGCTCCGGATCCGGAAGCCATGCCGGAGGTCGTGCGGGCCCGCGCGGCGCGCGCCGAGCGCGTGACGCAGCTCGTGATCGGCGCAGCCGGCGCCGCGCTCGCGATGGCCGGACTCGACGTCACGGCCGGCGATCCCCGCCCCGAGGTGGGGGTCGTGCTCGGGACGGCGCTCGGCTGTTTTCTCACCAACGTCGCCTACCAGCGGCGCTTCGTGGACGGCGGGGCCGCGGCGGCGAGCCCGCGCCTGTTCGCCGCCACCGTCTCGAACGCGGCCGCCGGCGAGCTCGCGATCGCGTATCGGCTGGGTGGCCCCGCGATCACCCTCACCGCGGGTGGCGTCGCGGGGCTCGTCGCGATCGGCCACGCCGTGGATCTGCTGCGCCTTCGGCAAGCCGACGCGTTCGTCGCCGGCGGGATGGACGCCGCAGGCGAGCCGCTCGAGCGATGGATCGCCGACGGCGGCCTGGCGCTCGATGGCCCGGTCGGCGAAGGGGCGGCGACGCTCGTCCTCGAGCCTGTCGACCATGCGCGAGCTCGCGGCGCCCGTGTGCTCGGCATCGTGCGCGACGCGGCGGCCGGGTTCGAGCCTGGCGCCGCCGCCGCCCGCGCACCGAGCGCGCTCGCCGCGGCCGGCGTGTTCGAGATCCTGGCGGCGTTGAAGGACGGGGCGCCGCGCACGACCCACGTGCTCGGCCGCTGCCCGAGCGGTCACGTGGCGAGCATCGTCGTCGAGAGGTCGGCTTGACGCTCGCGGGCCGCCGCGTCGTCGTCACCGGGGGATCGCGCGGCATCGGGCGGGCGATCGTGCTCGCGTGCGCGCGCGAGGGCGCAGCCGTCGCCTTCAACTACGCGTCGAACGAGGCGGCGGCGTCCGAGACGGCGAACGCCGCGCGGGCGCTCGGCGCCGCGGTGTGCACGGGCAGGGCCGACGTGGCCGACGCGGCCGCGGTCGCCGCTTTCTTCGCCCAGGTGCGCGCCGAGCTGGGCGGGCCGGCCGACGTGCTCGTGAACAACGCCGCGGTGACGCACGACGCGCTCCTCATGATGACCGGCGACGCGGCCTGGGACCGGGTGCTCGACACCAATCTCAAAGGAGCCTTCCTCTGTACGAAGATCGCGCTGCGCGGCATGATCGGCGGACACTGGGGCCGCATCATCAACGTCGTCTCCCCCGCGGCCTTTCTGGGCAAGGAGGGGGCGGGGGCGTATGCGGCGTCCAAGGGGGGGCTCGTCGCCATGACCAAGTCGCTCGCGCGCGAGGTCGCGCGCTACGGGATCACCGTGAATGCCGTCTCGCCGGGCCTGGTCGACACCGGGCTCATCGCGGGGATGGCGCCCGAGCACCGCGAGACGCTGCAGGGCCGCATCCCCCTCGGTCGTTTGGCCACCCCGGAAGAAGTGGCTGCAGCGGTCGTGTACCTGGCTTCGACCGGCGCCGCCTGCGTCACGGGGACCACCCTGCACGTGGACGGCGGTCTCACGATGCTCTAAAGAGCCGGATTCCGATGGATCGCAGCGACGTCCGGGCGGAAGTGAAGAAGCTTCTCATCAAGGGCCTCCGGCTCACGGTGAGCCCGCAGGAGATCGTCGACGAGGCACCCATCTTCGGGCAGTCCTCCGAGGGGACGGGCCTCGGGCTCGATTCGATCGACGCCCTCGAGCTGGTCGTGCTGGTCGAGGAGCGGTTCAACGTCACGATCGCGGATGAGGACACCGGCAAGCGGGCCTTCGCGTCCGTGGCGGCGCTCGCCGACTTCATCTCCGAGGCCCGGGCGGCCTGACGAAGGCGCGGATGGCCGGCGCCGTCGCCATCACGGGCGTGGGCCAGGTCACGGCGCTGGGTGGCGACGTGACGGCCCTCACCGTCGGTCTCGTGGAGGGGCGCTGCGGGATCGGACCGCTGACGCTGTTCGCGCATCGCGGTCGCGCGGCCATCGCCGCCCAGGTTCCGGAGCTTCCCCCGGTGGCGATGCCGCATGCGCGGCGGTTGTCGCGCTCGGACCGTTTCGCGCTCGTCGCCACGGCGGAGGCGTGCCGCATGGCAGGCCTCGACGCCGCGCTCCGCGCCGACGCCGCCCTCGTCGTCGGGGCGACCACGGGCGGCATGTTCGAGACCGAGGAAGCCTATCGTCGCTGGCGCGCAGGCGAGCACCGTCGCGTGCGCCTGTCGCGCTTTCTCGGCATGCCGCTCTCGACCGTCGGCGCGGCGGTGGGGCAGGGCCTCGGCATGTTCGGCCCGCGCGCCACGGTCTCGACCGCGTGCTCGTCCGGCGCGCTCGCGATCACGACCGCAGCCGGCATGGTCGAGCGCGGCGAGGCGCCGGTCGCGTTCGCGCTCGGCGTCGACACGCTCTGTCGCCTCACCTACGCCGGCTTCGACGCGCTGCAGGCGCTCGACGCCGAGCCCTGCCGTCCGTTCGACGCCACCCGGCGCGGGCTCTCCCTCGGCGAGGGCGCGGGCGTGGTCGTCCTCGAGCGCGCCGACCATGCACGCGCGCGCGGCGCGCGCATCCGGGCGCTCCTCTTGGGGTCCGCCGTCACCGCCGACGCGCACCACGTGACCGCTCCGCACCCGCAGGGGTCGGGCGCGCTGGCGGCGATGCGCGGCGCGCTCGCCGCCGCGGGCATCGCGCCGGAGGCGGTCGACTACGTGAATGCGCACGGCAGCGGCACCAGGCACAACGACGACGTCGAAGTGGCGGCGCTGCGCGGCGTCTTCGGGGCGCGCCTGCCCCGCCTGCCGGTCAGCTCGACCAAGTCGCAGGTCGGTCACTGCCTCGCAGCGGCGGGTGCGATCGAGGCCGTCGCCACCGTGGTCGCGCTGACGGACGGCATCCTCCCGCCGACGGTCACGCTGCGCACGCCGGAGCCGGCGTGGGCCGACCTCGACTTCGTGCCATCGGCCGGACGCCGCGCGCCGCTCGGCATCGCGGTCAGCTCGTCGTATGGCTTCGGCGGCCACAACGTGACGCTCGTGTTGGCCCGTCCCGAGGTGCGCAAGTGACCCCGGTCGCCGTGACCGGCATCGGCGTCCTGTCGGCGTTCGGGATCGGCGTCGGCCCGTTCTGGGAGGGACTGCTCTCGGGACGAAGCGGGCTCACGCCGGGCGGTCCGGAGGGCGCGCTCGCCGGGATCGTCGAGGGCCTCGAGCTCCGCGACTTCGTCCGCACGCCCGGTGGCCGGCGCATCGACCACGCGTCGCTCATGGCGCTGGCGGCGTCGCGTCTCGCCCTCGCCGATGCCGGGATCGACGACGCGCCGCTCGATCCCGCGCACACGGGGCTCGCCATCGGGTCGTCGCTCGGAAACCTGCGCGAGACGCCGCCCTTCCTGGACCGCGTCTTCGAGAAGGGCGCGGGCAACCCGCTCGTGTTCCCCAACATGGTGATGAATGCGCCGCTCTCGTATGTGTCGATCGAGCTCGGCGTCACGGGGCCGACCGCGATGGTGACCGAGGTCGAGGTGTCGGGCGAGTCGGCGATCGCGTGGGGCGCGCGGACCGTCGCGGACGGCGCCGCCGACGTGTGCGTCGCCGGGGCCGTCGACGAGATCGCGGACGTGCTCTTCGCCGTGCTCGGGGAGTCGGGCGGGCTCACGCGCGACGTGCCGCGCCCGCTCGATCGGGCGAGCGACGGCCGGGCGCTCGGCGAAGGCGCCGCCATGCTCGTGCTCGAGCCGCGCGATCGAGCACGCGCCCGAGGGGCGCGCGTGTATGCGGAGATCGTGCCCCATCCTGGCTTCGCGGTTCCCTCGTCCGTGCATGGTCACCCGCGCGATGCCGACGCGATCGCGCGGCGGCTCCGGCCGCTGGTCGCCGACGCCGATCTCGTCGTTGCTGGCGCGAGCGGGCTGCCGGCGCTGGACGCGGTCGAAGCAGTGGCGATCGCACGGGCGACCGCAGGCCGGCGCGTCGCCGTCACGGCGCCCCGCGGCGCCATCGGCGACTTCGGCGCGGCCGGCGCGCTCGGCGTCGCCGCCGCCGTGCTCGCGATCCACACGCAGCGGATTCCGCCCACCGCCGGCATCCGGCCCCCGGCGCGCGAGGGGCTCGACGTCGTCGCCGGTGCGGCGCGTGCCGGGCGGATCGGCGTGGCCGCCGTCAGCGCAATCGGGCGGGGTGGCATCTGTCGCCCGGTTCGGGTTGTAAGGAGCTCCGCGTGAGCGATCTCCCGAACCCGTTCCCGAAGCTGCCCCACGCCCATCCCTTTCTGCTGGTCGACCGCGTGATCGAGGTGGAAGAACGGCGGGGGACGTTCTTGAAGCTCGTCAGCGCGAGCGATCCCTGCATCGCACCCGACGACACGCTGCCCGCCGCCTTCCTGCTCGAGGCGCTCGCCCAGGCGGCGGGCGCCCTCATCGGCGCCCAATCGACGGGCGGCCCGGAGCTCGGCTACCTCGCCGCGGTCGACGACTTCCAGACCTCCGGCGACGTGAAGGTGGGCGACGAGCTCTACCTGGACGTCGAGATCATGCGCCACTTCTCCGCGGCCACGCTGTTTCGCGGCCGGGCGCGGGTCGGCGATCGCGTGGTGGCCGAGGGCCGCTTCACGCTCGCACTGCCGCGCATGGGATAGGAACGCCGACCCAAGACTACGTCTTGGGTCGGGGGCGAGAGTGCAGCGTTGGTGGGACGCGCGACCGGTATGCCGCGGCCGGCGAAGCCGGCGCGGCAACGCTAGCACGCACGAGAGAATTGGTGCCGATAGGAGGTAATGCGTCGTTGTGCTTCAACGCTTCGCGCGTACCTCGCTCTGCCGCGCCGGCTTCGCCGGCCGCGGCATGCCGATCGTGCGTGCCACGGACGCCACACTCTCGGTTCTCCCGACCCAAGACGCAGTCTTGGGTCGGTGTCGCTATGCGGCGCGCTCGACCGTCACGGGGATGCCGTTCAGGACGGAGTTCCCCGAGAGCGGATCCATCAGCAGCTCGTCGGCGAGGAGGTTCGTGTTGACCCCCGCGTGCTCGCTCGCGACCTGCATCCGGATGCCGGGCGCGTCGTGCCCCCAGCCATGGGGGATGCTGACCACGCCCGGCATGATCGCGTCGGTCACCTCCACCGGCACGTCGACCGTTCCCACGCGCGACCGTACGCGCGCCGGCCGGCCGTCGGTGAGGCCGAGGCGTGCGGCGTCGTCGGGATGGACGAGGAGGGTACAGCGCGACTTCCCGCGCACGAGGTTGTCGATGTTGTGCATCCACGAGTTGTTCGAGCGCAGGTCGCGCCGGCCGACCAGGACCATCTGCGGGGCAGGGCGATCGAGGGTCGCGCGCAGGCGGGCGACGTCGCCCGTGATCTCGGCAGGGGCGAGCTCGATCTTCCCCGACGGCGTGCGCAGGACCTCCGGGACGCGGGGCGCGAGCGGACCCAGGTCGATGCCGTGCGGGCTCGCTTCGAGCGCGGCCATCGAGAGACCCTCGCGGGCGCCGAAGGCGTCGCCGTACGGCCCCGTGCGCAGCATGAGGTCGAGCAGGCGCTCGGGCCCTCGACGCGGCGCCATGGCCGCGAGGATCTCGTCGGGCTCGCGGCCGGCGATGGGGGAGCCCGTCGCACCGACCGAGTCCTCCACCTGCTGGCGCGCGATGAAGTCGTCGAGCGCGGCGGAATCGGCGTCGGGTCCGTTGCCCATGACGATGGCGCCGAGGCGGAGCAGCGTCTGCCACTCGTTCGGCCGGTCGCCGGGCGGCGCGAAGACCGGCGCCGAATAGTTCGCGACGTTGCGCACGGCGAGCTGCCAGAGCGCCACGTCGTAGTGCGAGGTTTCGAGCGGCGAGAGGCCGGGGAGGATGACGTTCGCGTGCCGCGACGTCTCGTTCAGGTAGATGTCGAGGCTCACCATGAAGTCGAGCTTCGCGAGGGCCGCGGCGAGCCGGCCGCCGTTCGGGTTCGAGAGCGCCGGGTTGCCGGCGATCGTGATGAGGGCCCGGATCTGTCCTTCGCCCGGTGTTTCGATCTCGTCGGCGAGGGTCGCGACCGGAAACTCTCCCAGCACCTCGGGGAGGCCGCGTACGCGGCTCGTCCGCCGCCCGGTGCGCAGCCCCTTGCCGCGTCCGGGGGTACCGCGCGTGTTGAGGGCGCCGACGGCCGCCTTCGTGAACATGGCGCCGCCGTCGCGATCGAGGTTGCCGGTGAGGACGTTCAGCACGTCGACCAGCCAGGAGGCGAGCGTGCCGAACTCCTGCGTGCAGGTGCCGATGCGCCCGTACACCGCGGCGCGCTCGGCGCGCGCCAGGTCGCGCGCGATGTGCCGGATGGTCGCCGCCGGAATGCCGCACACCGGTGCCACCGCCTCGGGCGCGAAGTCGCGCGCGAGCGTCTCGACGTCGGGGAGGCCGGCCGTATGCTCGGCCAGCCGCCCCGGGCCGGAGAGCTTCTCCGCGAGGATCGTGTGCACGAGCGCAAACAGGAAGTGGGCGTCGGTGCCGGGGCGGATGAAGTGATGCTCGTTCGCTTCGGCGGCCGTGCGGCTGCGCCGCGGATCGACGACCACGATGCGGCCCCCGCGCTCGCGGATGCCGCGCAGGCGCCCGCGCATGTCGGGGGCGGTGAGGAGGCTTCCGTTCGAGACCATCGGATCGGCGCCGAGGATCAAGAGATACTGCGTGCGATCGAGGTCCGGCACCGGGATGGAGAGGGCCGTGCCGAACATGAAGCCGGCGGAGATCTGCTTCGGCATCTGGTCGACGGTGCTCGCCGAATAGACGTTGCGCGAACCGAGCACGCGCAGGAGCGCGCGCGAGTAGAGCGCCAGCGCCAGGTTGTGGACGGACGGGTTGCCCAGGTACACGCCGACCGCGTCGCGCCCATGCTCCTTGATGATGGCGGGCAGGTGGCGATCGATCTCGGCGAACGCTTCGTCCCACCCGACCTCGTGCCAGGTGGTGCCCCGGCGCACCATCGGTCGCCGCAGCCGATCGGGATCGGCGTCGAGCGCCGCCAGCGCCGGACCCTTCGGGCAGATGTAGCCGCGGGAGAAGACGTCGTCATCGTCGCCGCGGATGCCGGTCACCTCGCGCCCGCGCGTCGTGATCGCGAGGCCGCAGGTCGCTTCGCAGAGCGGGCACGTCCGGAAGGAGGTTCGCTCGTCCATACCGGGTGTGTACGCGGGCGCTCCGCGCGCTGCAACGGTTGCGGTCAGGCCGCGTGTGGATGCGGGCGAGCGCCCGTGCGATGCACGTGGACGCTGATCCCATGCGCGGCGAGGCAGCCGAGCGCGGACCGGACCCGTGCAAGGGCGATGTCGTCGGCGTTGTCGAGCGTGACGTCGAGCTCGGTACCAGGTCCGAGGCGCTGCGCCTCGTCCACGACGGTCTCGACGGCGTACGGCGTGAGCGCCTCGCAACGCGTCACCTGCGACGCGGCGCTGCCGGGCGGCGGTATGCAGACGATGGTCGCGTTCGGCGCGCGTGACGGGATGAGGAGCGTCAGCAGCTCGACGACGTCGCCGTAGGTTCTGACCCACGACGGGAGCTCGGGTGGCATGACGACCTGCAGATCCTCTTCGATCGCGCTCGACAGCTCGACCAAGTCGAGCGAGTCGAGCGCCAGGTCGTCGCGCAGCGACACGCCGACCTCCAGCAAGGCGGCGTCGACGCCAAGCACGTCGGCGACGATCCGTCGGACGCGCGGCTCCACGAAACCATCCATGGTCCACCTCCGCTGCCGATCGCGGTCCGGTCGAGGAGATTGTCGTACTGGGGAGATCCGCCTGTAGCACAGGAGCAGTGGCTGCGTATACCCGCCGGGCGGGGAGGGTGCCGTCTCGGCCGAGTCGGGCGGCGTCAATCGTCTGCGACGGCGTGGTCCGTTCCGGAAACTGTCCGAGCGTCGTGCGATCGCGACTACTTGGGCCCCTCGCCGAACAGCGCCACCCGGTCGAAGTAGACCTCGTTGCGGGACAGCTGTTCTCCGCGCAGACACACGAGATCCATGCCGCTGATCTCGGCGGTGTGGCCGCCGGTCGCCGGTGTCAGCGTCGCATCCCACAGGAACGCTCCACCACCGGCGTCCGGGAACGGGAAGAACTCGCGCAGCGACCAACGCATGCGCCAGTCCCGGAAGAGCCGCGTCAGGTATCGGCGCAATGCCTCCCGACCGGTTATCGCGCCGCGCGTGTTGGGGTCGCGGTAGACGCAGTCTTCCGTATAGCAGGCGATCACCCGATCCACGTCGTGGCTGTTCCACGCGGAGAGGACGGCGGTCGCACGCTCACGCATCGCTTCCTGCTCCATGGCGGTCCTCCTTCGTTGCTCGCGCGATAGCAGCCGTCGCGGGCTGTCACAACGCGGGCGTGAGTGTCGACCGCGTTTGCGCATCGCTGGCGCTCGTCGGCGTTCTAAGCTACCGGACTCGTTCATCGCCCTCGTAGCTCAGGTGGATAGAGCACAGGATTCCTAATCCTGGGGTCGCGTGTTCGAATCACGCCGGGGGCACTCGCAGTGTCGCGGCTCGTGCCGAACCTGGACGGACGGCTCTCGGCGTCGTATGCCGCGCATCGCAGGTGCAGCCGTCGCGGGAAGAGGAACTCGTGGGCTCGGCCGTGCGGAAGGTGTCGCGACGCTCCTGCCGTTCCTGTTCGTCCTCTACGTCGCGGCGTTCCTCGACCGCATCAACGTCGGCTTCGCGCAGCTCCAGATGAAGGACGCCCTCGGCTTCAGCGACTCCGTGTATGGGTTCGGCGCCGGCGTGTCCTTCATCGGCTATTTCATCTTCGAGGTTCCGAGCAACCTCATCCTGGCGCGCACCGGCGCGCGGCTGAGGCGGGGTTCTTTCGGTGGGCCGTCGGCTACGACGCGAACTTCTTCTACCGTCCGCTGAACTCGTCGACGAGCTTCACGCTCATCACGTCGTACACGAGCTCCTTCAACCTCTCCGAGAAGGGGGGAAAGGACTATCGCAACGCCTATACGAAGCCCGGCCACCCGCAGACGCGCCTCGGGCCGATCCCGGGCGTTCCCGGCTGTCAGGGCAAGGCGTCGCGCACGAACGCGCTCTGCATCTACGTCGACCCGCACGACTACGTCGACGCCTACCAGTACGACGGTCTCTTCCAGGCGACCATCCGCACCGACTACATGCACGGCCGCATCACGCCGCAGTTCACGTTCATCGCCGACGTGAACGGCTACTACGCCCTGCAGCCGACGCTGACCTATCGGATCAACGACAACGTCCTGGCCAACGTGACGTACTCGATGATCGCCGGCTCGTGGACGGGAAGCCTCGGCAGCTTCCGCCAGCACGACATGCTCTCGCTGCGGATGACCATGCAGTTCAACTGACCCCGCGTCGTGTGGACGGGCGTCGGGTGGCCCGGCACCCGGCTTGCTCTGGTATGCCGCTGCACATGGCGAGACCCGGTGGCCAACGCAAAATCGAGCTCCCCAAGGCCGCTTTTGAACGCGCTCGTGCGGTCGTGAACGGCCGCCAAGCCGACGCCTGGCGGGACGGCACAGAGCAGGCAGTGCGCCTCGTCGGGGTGTGGCGACGCGCGGTCGTGCGGGCCGAGGCGGATCTCGTCCGCGCTGCGTGCGCGTTCGCGGTGCTCGACGTGGCGACGGTCCTGAGCGCGTGCTTCGCGCGCCTCGTCTGGCCGCTCTTCCTCGTCGCCCGGCTGGCGGCGCTCGCCGTCATCGTCCCGGCGGTCGTACGCGCCCTCGGCATTCGGAATGCGAAGGGAACGGACGCCGATTTCGTGAAGGCGATCACCGTCGCCGTCCTCGTGGCGGGGGTCTATCTGGCGATCCGGACGGTCGCCGTCGTCGAGGTGTGCTCGCTGTAGACGCGCTCGGGAAGGCGATCCGCCACGAACGCTGCGATGAGATCCGCTCCCGCGGCGTTCGGATGGAGCCCGTCGTCCGACAGCGTGGACCAGGCGTGGATCGTGAATTCGTCGCGGAGGTCGGCGACGTCGATCCCGCGCGGACGGCGGAGGCTCCACGCGATCAGCCGGTGCGCGACCTCGCGCGTGTGCGTCTGCCGTGGGGCGCACGAGACGCACGAGGCCGGCGTCTGCGTGAGCACGATCACGCGCGCGCCGCGGCGGCGGGCGAGGCGCGCGAGCCGTACGACGTTGCGGAAGGTCACGGCCGGGTCGTCGGTCACGACCGCACGGCCGTCCGGGCGACGCACGACGTCGTTCGTGCCGATCATGACGACGACGTCGTCCGGCCGATCGCGGTCGAGCAACATGCGCAGCCGTGGCACGCTGGTCGAGACATCGCCGGGGAGCGCCCCGTTCACCACGCGAAGGTCGGGTCGCCGCGCCTGCAGGCGGGCGGGATAGCGCCACGAGGTGGAGTCGCCGAAGCAGAGCACCGTCCGCGCGCTCGCGGGACCGCCGGCGACGACGATCGCCGCGGCGATCGCCGCCACCGCGCGTGCCCGTCCCTCCATGGCGGCGTCGCTACGCGCGCGCACCGAGCGCGACAAGCGCACGGCATGCTCTCGTTCATGTATGCCGGCTCCGACTATTGCGCGCGGACGTAGACGCGCACGCCGGTGCGGCCGTACCACTCGGAGCGCAGGCCGGGATCGAGCCAGCCGTACAGCTCCTCGTGGAGGAACCAGGAGGGCGCCCAGCGCTTCGCCTCCTCGTAGCCCGCGACGCCCGCCTCGAGCGCGTCGAGCTCCGCGACGGCGGCGGGCATGGGAGTCCGGCGCACGTAGATCGCCGCCCACTCCGGCAGGAGGAAGACGTCGGGCGACTGCTCGAGCCAGTGGCCCCATGCCGCGGGCTCCGCCTTCAGGTGCTCGCGCGCGAGCGGCTCGAGGAGCCCCGAATAGCCGGCCCAGGGCTCCGGGATCCGGATGCGCGGCGAGCTTCCCGTGGTCGCGGCGCGCGCCGCCACCCAGCGTGCGACGTCGACCTGCTGATCGTACGCGAAGCGCTCCACCAGCGAGGCGGAGAAGACGAGCGTGTGGACGGCCACGACCGCCGCCAACGCGGCGCGCACCCGGGGCCACGAGCCGGTGCCGACGAGCGCGCGTGCGGCCAGCAGCACCAGCGGCGGGACGAGCGGCATCAGGTAGCGCGGATAGATCGCGCCGTATCCGCCGACGATGGCGAAGTACGGAACGATCGCGACGGCGAGGAGGCGATCGGCGAGCGTCCGGCGCAACGCAGCGACGCCGACGCCGGCCGCGGCGACGACCCAGAGCGAGACGCCGAGCGCGAAGGGCAGGCCGACGACGAGCTGGTACAGGTAGGGGCGGCCGTACCAACCGAGCGTGGTCGTGAGGCTGCTGTTGAGGCCGCCCCCCTGCGAGATGAGCGACTGCAGGCGAGCCATCTCGCGGAGGTAGCCCTCGCGCTGCAGGACGCATGCGGTGCAGGCGACGACGGCCGTCGCCACGGCGATCGCGACGGCGACGAGCACCTGCCCCGCCGCGCGTCCCCAGGCGCGGTGGCGAAGCGCGCTCTCGGCGATGCCCCAGCCGACGACTGCGAGCCCCGCGGCGCCCGTGAACTTGGTTGCGGTCGCGAGCCCGGCCGCGACGCCGGCGAGCACCACCCGCGCCCAGGATCCCGAGCGCGCGACGCCGTACGACGCCACCAGCGTCGCCATCATCCAGAGCGTCAGCATCGGATCGACGGACGCGAAGTGCACCTGCAGGACGTCGACCGGCACGACGGCGAAGAGGACCATGGCGAGAAGCCCGGTGGCGCGTCCGAAGGCGCGCGTGCCGAGCCATCCGACGAGCCCGAGCGTGCCGAGGCTCGCCGCCGCGCCGACGAGGCGCGAGACGAGGATCGCGTCCAGGAACGGAGCGTCGCGCACCGGCGGTGCCATCATGCCGAGCTGGACGCCTGCGGCCGTGCAGAGCCCCGCGACGGTGCTGTACAGCGTCGGGTAGAAATACCAGATGGGCGTGTTGAAGGACCGCCGCGAGAGCGGGAAGAACATCCCGACGCGGTAGAGCCAGATCATCTCGTCCCGGAAGTACAGACCGTCCGCGAGCCCGTAGGCGAGGCGCCAGCCGCGGAGTGCGGCCGCCCCGACGACGACTCCGGCGGCGAGCCAGAACGCGCGTCGTCCGAGGGACGTGGGAGCGGCGGGGGCTATCGCGGTTGCTCGCCGCGGCCGAACGCGACGAGCGCGCGCCCGTACGGCTCCGGTTGCTCGGCGCCGATCAGGTGACCCGCCTTCGGGATCGTCAGCAGCCGCGCGCCACGGATCTTCTCGACGAAGATCTTGCCGTAGAGCGGCTGCACGAGCCGGTCCTCCGCGCCCCAGACGACGAGCGTCGGCGCCGTGATGCGATGCAGGCGCCGCTCGAGGCCGCGCTCGGGGATCGGGAAGAGGAACTTGGCGGCGGTCTTGAAGCCGCGCCCGAGGGCCAGCAGGAACTCGACCTGCGCCTCGGTGCGATCGTCCTTGTCGGAGAGCATCGCGCCGACGCCGAGCATCATCTGCGCGGCGGGGCAGGTGGTGTCGTGGAACAGGAACGGCACCAGCTCGCTCGTCGTGTAGCCGAAGATGTCGACCACCGGCGCCTCGTCGCGCCACAGGCCGATCGGGGCGGCGAGGGCGAGCCGGCCGATCTCCTTCGGCCGCAGCGCCGCCATCTCGGCGGCGATCCATCCGCCGAGGGACTCGCCCACGACGTAGGGGCGCTCGACGCCGAGCGCTTCCATGACGTCGAAGCAGTGGAAGAAGAGATCGAAGTGGTCGTCCAGCGCCTCGAGACCGACCGACTGGCCGTAGCCCGGAAGGAGCGGCGCGTGGACCGTGAAGCTCGACGAGAGGATCGGCAGCACGCCCTCCCACTGCGGGATGCCGCCGGCGCCGTGCAGGAAGAGGAGCGGAGCACCGCTCCCCGCGCTCAAGACCTCGATGCGCCGGCCCTGGCCGAGGTCGACGAGGCGCGATGCCGGCGAGCTCATGCCGCGGCTCCGACCTTGCGCTCGGCGGTCGCCTGCACGGCGGCGCTCTGGGCGCCCGGCTGCACGCGCTCGTCGGCGGGCAGCGCCTTCGGCCACGCGATGTCGTCGTACTCCGAGAAGATGGGCCGCAGGTGCGCCATCACCTGGGTCGCGAAGAGGTACGTGCTGCGGTTCGTGAGCGCGATCGGCGCGCTGCCGATGTGGGCGCCGATGGCGAGGTGGCCGACCCGGAGCGACTTCGCGAGCTCTTCGAGCTGCTGGCGCACGGTGGCCGGCGAGCCGGCGACGATGTAGCGCTGCTCGCACAGCTCCTTCCACGTCTTGTTCATGCCCATGTTCTGCGACGTGTTGCCGACCTGGGCCACGATGCCGGCGCGCAGCGACGCCTCGCTCATGTACCCCGGTGCGCCCGACGTGCCCGGGTAGAGGTGCAGGCAGCGATTGAAGAAGTAGTCGACGTGCGGCCACCACTCCTTCTCGCACTGGGCGTCGGTGTCGGAGACGCAGATCTGCTGGAAGAAGGCTCCGCGGTGGGGGTTCTCGCTCTTGCCGCGCTTGGCGGCGTGCTCCCAGTAGCCGTCCATCATCTTCTGGGCGCGCTTGTAGCCGCTGAACGAGAGGTAGCTGTAGTTGTAGTCGTGGTCGAGGCAGAAGTCCCACGTCTCGAGCGAGCCCAGCCCCGGCACCCAGATGGGCGGGTGCGGCTTCTGGATCGGCTGCGGCCAGAGGTTCACGTAGCGCAGCTTCGTGTACTTGCCGTTCCACGGGAACGGCTCGCGCTCGGCCCACGCCTTGATGATGAGGTCGTGCGCCTCGCGATACTTGTCGCGCAGCGTGGCCGGGTTCTCGCCGTAGCAGTAGTTCGTGTCCATCGACGTGCCGACGGGGAACCCGGCGATGAGTCGCCCGCCCGAGATGACGTCGAGCATCGCGAACTCCTCGGCCACGCGGATGGGCGGGTTGTAGAGCGCGATCGAGTTGCCGAGGACGAGCAGCATGGCGTTCTTCGTCCGCCGCGCGAGCGCAGCGGCCATGATGTTCGGCGACGGCATCATGCCGTAGGCGTTCTGGTGGTGCTCGTTCACGCCGACGGCGTCGAAGCCCATCTGGTCGGCGTACTCGAGCATGTCCAGATACTCGTTGTAGAGCCGGTGGCCGCGCTCGGGATCGTAGAGGCGATTGGGGAGATCGACCCATACGCTGTGGTAGCGATCCCGGAAATCGTCGGGCAGCCATCGCCACGGCATCAGGTGGAACCAGCTCAGCTTCATGGGCGCCTCCCGCCGCGGCGCGGCACCGCGCGCACCCTGCGGCTCTCGGGCGGTGCGTCGCACAGGCTCTTGAGAAAGGCAAGGCGAGTGGTGCTAGAACGATCCGCGCCATGACCGATCTCGTCGTGCGGGACGCACTGGTCGTCGACGGCACGGGACGCGACGCGTTTCGGGGCGACGTCGCCGTCACCGGCGATCGCATCGCCACCGTCGGCCGCGTCGCCGAGCGCGGGCGGACGGAGATCGACGCCGCCGGCCTCGCCCTCGCGCCCGGATTCATCGATCTGCACACGCACTACGACTGCCAGCTCTTCTGGGACGCGCACGCGACGCCGTCGCCGTGGCACGGCGTCACCACGGTCGTCATGGGGAACTGCGGGTTCACGCTCGCGCCCTGCAAGCCCGAGCACCGCGACACGATCATGCGGCTCCTCTCGTTCGTCGAGGGCATGCCGCTCGACACGCTGCGCGCCGCCATCCCGTGGAGCTGGGAGAGCTACGCCGACTACCTGGGCGCGCTCGAGCGGCAGGGGCTCGGCATCAACGTGGCGTCGTTCGTCGGCCACTCGGCGATTCGCCTGCACGTGATGGGCGCCGACGCGCTCGAGCGTCCTGCGACGGCGGCCGAGCGCGACGCCATGGCGGCGCACGTCCGCGACGCGATGGACGCGGGCGCGCTCGGCTGGTCGACGTCGTTCGCGCCCACGCACTTCTTCGCCGACGACAACAAGCCCGCGCCGAGCCGGGTGGCCGAGCGCGACGAGCTGCTCGCGCTGGCGGAGGCCCTGCGGCCGTACGATCGCGGCATCGTCGAGCTCGCGCCGCGCCTCCTCGTCGGATCGACCGAGGACCGCATCGAGGAGATCGGCTTCTACGCCGATCTCGCGCGTGCGAGCGGCAAGCTCGTCGTATGGGCGCCGCTCTTCCAGACCTCGTTCGTCCCCGATCAGGGCGAGCGCTGCCTCGACGAGGCGGCGCGCCTCCAGCGCGAGGGAGTGAACGTGACGCCGCAGGTCGGCTGCCGTCCGCTCGAGCTGCGCTTCGACTTCGCGCGGCCCGGCTTCGGCCTCGACAACAACCCCTTCTGGCGCCCGATCATGGCGAAGCCGCGCGAGGAGCGGACGCGGCTGTTCGCCGATCCGGCATTCCGCGAGAGCCTCGCCAGCAACTCGAGAGGCTTCGTCATGGCGCTCGCGCGCGAGTGGAGCCAGATCGTGCTCCGGATCCCGGGCGGCGAGCGGACGCGCGCGCTGCAGGATCGCAGCGTCGCCGAGATCGCCGCGGAGCGCGGCGTGGCGCCGGTCGATGCCTTCTGCGACGTCGTCCTGGAGGGGAATCTCGAAGACCAGTGGGGCGCGCTCGTCATGAACTACGACGAGGACCACGTGGCGCCCATGCTGCGGCATCCGGCCGGGGTCATGGCGCTGTCCGACGCCGGCGCCCACATGGACACGCTCTGCGACCAGGGGTTCACGACCTACCTCCTGGGGCACTGGGTGCGCGAGCGTGGACGGCTCTCCCTCGAGGAGGCGGTGCAGCTCGTGACGAGCAAGCCCGCCGATCGCTACGGCCTGCGCGGGCGGGGACGGATCGCGGCCGGTGGCGCCGCCGACCTCGTGCTGTTCGACCCGAAGCGCGTCGGCACCAAGCCGACGCGGCTCGTGAACGACCTGCCGGAAGGGCAGCGCCGTCTCCTGCAGGGCGCCGACGGGATCGAGTACGTGCTCGTGAACGGCGCGGCCGTGGTCGAGCGCGGCGCCCCCGTCGACCGCCGGGCGGGCCGTCTCCTCCGCGGCGGCCTCTGATTTCGAGAAAGGAACCAGCCAGGGCATGCGCAGCGACGCCGACGCGAAGAAGCAGATCATCGAGATCGCGAACGACCTGTTCGCGATGGGGCACCTGACGCCAACGGGCGGCAACCTCTCCGCCCGCGCGGCGGACGACGACAAGATCTGGATCACGCCCTCGCAGCTCTACAAGGGCAGCCTCACGCTCGAGTGCCTCCTGTGCATCCGCGAGGACGGGTCGATCGTCGAAGGGGAAGGGAAGCCGTCGGTCGAGTACCAGATGCACTGGGGCTCCTACCGCGTGCGCCCCGACGCGACCGGGGCGGTGCACACCCACAGCCCGGCGGCTACGGCGTTCGGGATCACCAACCAGAAGTTCCCGCCCATCAACACGGACGCGATCTTCCTGGCCGACACGCAGATCGTGCCGTGGTTCATGCCGGGATCGAGCGAGCTCGCCGAAGCGGTTTCCGAGGCGCTCAAGGCGAGCCGCGGCGCGATCCTGCAGTGCCACGGCCTCATGGCGGTCGGGAAGACCATGCGCGACGCGGCGACGCGCGCGATGATGATCGAGGAGACGGCGAAGCTCTACCTCTACTGCAAGCAGTTCGGGGGCGAGGTCGCGGTCATTCCGCCCGAGTGGGTCGAGCGGCTCGCCGGCTTCGCGGCGTTCCTCTAGCCCATGCCGAGCGCCACGGTCGTCAAGCTGCCGCAGGGACGCATGCGCCGGCTGGAACGCCGGCTCGACCTCGTCGAGCAGCGCGTGCGCGATCTGGGCGACCAGCTCGATCAGGCGACCGACGTGCTGACGCGCCTCGTGCGCGTGGTGGCGATGCAGAACCGCCAGACGCGCAAGACGCTGGACCGCCTGGAGCTGCGCATCGAGCGCATGCACCGGGCCGTCACGACCGGCCGCACGGCGGACCTCCGGCGCGTGAACGGCCTCGAGCGCCGGCTGGCGATCCTGGAACGACGGCTTTCGTGATGGAGATGCTGCCATGCTGACGCTGCTCGTCGCGATCGTGATCGTGTTCTGCTTGGGAATGGGGGTCATCGCGCTCGCCGCACCGGAGCGCGTCGCGGCCATCTTCGGCACGACGACGACGCCGGCGGCCCGCAACGAGATCCGCGCCGTGTATGGGGGGTTCGGCATCGTCATCGCGGCCATGCTCGCGTGGGGACTGCGCGACCCTGCGATGCGCCCGGGCATTTTCCTCACCGTGGCGGCTTCATTCGCGGGAATGGCGCTCGGTCGCGTCGTGTCCGCGGGTCTCGAGCGGCCGGGTGGCTTCTACCCGTCGTGGTTCTACTGCACGGTCGAGCTGGCGATGGCAGGCACGCTCTGGGCCGCGCGCTTTCCTTGACCGGAACGTGGGTGCCTTCATCATGCTGGGCTGGCTCGTCGGATTGATCGTGCTCATCTACGGCCTGGTGCGTCGCTTCGACCCAGAGGCACGTCGCCCGTCGAAGACCAAGACGGCCGCTGATGGATGAGCTGACGCCACTTCTGCAGGCCGCGATCAGCTTCGCCTACATCGGCGGGTTCACGTTCGTCGCCATCGGCGTGTGGCTGAGCGTCCGGGGGGGACGCCTGCATCCCCTCCTCCTCGTGTGCATCTCGGCCATCTCGTTCTCGTGGATCGAGGCTCCCTACGATTGGGCGGTGTACGCGCAGTTCCCACCTGCCATCCCCCGCATGCCGTCCTGGTGGCCGTTGAACATGACCTGGGGTGGTCTGCCGGCGTCGGTTCCCCCCGGCTACATCGCCTACTTCGTCCTGCCCGCAGTGCTCGGTGCCTTCCTCGGACGCCGGCTGATCGCGAGGTTTCGATGGCGCCGGCCGATGACCCTGTTGACCGTCGGCCTCGTCGTCGGATTCGCCTGGGCGTTCCTGTTCAATGCGATCATAGGCGCCAGGTTCGGCGTCTTCTCCTACGGGCGGGTGATCAGCGGGCTCGCACTGTGGGAGGGCACCCCGCACCAGTACCCGGTGTACGACGCGCTGGCGATGGGCGTGCAGATGATGGTCTTCACCTATCTGCTCGGGCGAACGGACCCGCAGGGCCGCACCGTCATCGACATGTGGGCCGACGCGACGTCGCGCGGCCGCCGGCAATCCGCACTCCACTCGGTGACCGGGTTCGTCGCCGTCGGGCACCTCGTCTACCTGTCGGTCTTCGCGCCGCACCTCCTCACCAAAGTGTGGGGTATGGTGGACGCGGGGCCCACCGAGCAGCTGTTCGAAGGCGTGCCGAACCAACCCGAGTAGCGAAGATCGAGATCCTCTCCATCCCGCCTCGCAAGGAGCTCGGCGACGTGTGCTGCAAGTGCCGTTTCGGTGTGCGAGCTCCCGACGATCCCGAGTACGTGAAGGACCCGGCGATCCCATCAAGAAGGGCTAGTAGACGCCGGCACCCAGTTTCGAGTGATCCCAGCTCGACGTCTTGATCGGCGTGATGCGGACGAGGACGCGCTTGGAGGCCTGGCCGCGCAGCGCGTCTCGAAGCGAAACCGACGGCTCGAGGCCGTTGTACTTGACGTTCACGCGCTCGAGCATGTCGAGGACCTTCTCGGTGTCGCGCACCAGGTCGGCGCGCCCGGTGATCATGAGGCCCTTCAGCTCGGGGTAGGTGCGCCCGCTCTCGACCAGCAGCGTGCAGCGCGGGTCGCGCTCGAGGTTCTTCGTCTTCTGCGACTTCGCGAACGTGGTCATGAGGATCGTGCCGTCGCGCTCGGGGATGAACCACATGGCCGTGAGCTGCGGGTGGCCCTTGGGGCCGTTGGTGGCGAGGATGATCGTGTGGGCGCTGTCGAGGTAGCTCCGCTGCTCGTCGGGTGTGAGAGCGATCTGGTCGCGGCGATTCATGGCGGTCGGCTGTAGTACACGGGGCGATCAAACACTACTGCGGCCGCCGTCGCGGGCGGCACTTTCAATTGCGCGCGCCACTCGATATCCGGAGCGGATGGTTCGGATGATCTACGAGGGCCGGGTGGTGAACCTGCGCATCGAGCGGGTGGCGCTGCCGAACGGGGCGACGGTCGATCTCGAGCTGATGGATCACAAGGGCGCCTCCGCCGTGGCCGCGGTCGACGAGGCCCGCCGCGTGGTGCTGATCCGGCAGTATCGGCACGCGGCGGGCGGCTACATCTGGGAGCTGCCGGCGGGTATCCTCGCCACGGCGGACGAGCCGCCGGTCGCGTGCGCCGCGCGCGAGCTGCGCGAAGAGGTCGGCCTCACCGCCCGCGAGCTGCGCCACCTGGGATCGGTCTTCACCACGCCCGGGTTCTGCAACGAGCGCATCCACCTCTTTCTCGCGCGTGGCCTCGAGCAGGTCGGCCACGCGCGCGACGATGACGAGGTGATCGACGAGATCCGCGAGGTGCCGCTCGACGAAGCGCTCGCCATGGTCCACCGCGGCGAGATCGTCGACGCGAAGACGATCATCGGCCTCGAGCTCGCAGCCGCCGCAGTCCGGGAGGCCGCGTGAAGGTCGGGCTCACGGGATTTTCTGGCTCCGGCAAGACGATGGTCTTCTCGGCGCTGACGGGGCTCCGCGCGACGGCCGGCGAGCGGCGCGCGCTGCTCGGGACCATCAAGGTGCCCGACGCGCGCGTCGACGCGCTCGCGAAGATCCACAACCCGAAGAAGGTGACCTACGCCGAGGTCACGTTCGTCGACTTCCCGCCGCCGAAGGACGCAACCAGGAAGGCCGTCCTCGACGCCGAGATCGTGACGGCCCTGCGCGACGCCGACGCGCTCGTCGTCGTCGTGCGCGGGTTCCCCGATCTCGCGGGCGCCGCCGCGACACCCGCGGCCGACGTCGAGGCGTTCGGGACCGAGCTCGTGCTCGCGGATCTCGCGCAGGTCGAAAAGAAGGTCGAGCGCATGAAGAAGGAGAAGGGCAACGAGCGCGAGCTCGCGCTCTTCGTCCGCCTGCAGGCGCTGCTCGAAGACGGCCGCCCGCTTCGCCTGGCGGGACTCTCGGCCGACGAGCAGACGGCGCTCTCGAGCTTCGCGTTTCTCTCTATGCGCCCGCTGCTCGTGGTCGTGAACGTCGCCGAGGCCGAGGTCGCGAAGCCGGTGCCGGCCGACGTCGCTGCCGCGGCGAAGGCCGTCGGTGCAGAAGCGCTCGTTCTGTCGGCGGCGGTGGAAGCCGAGGTGGCCGAGCTCGAGCCGGCGGACCGCGCCGCGTTTCTCGCCGATCTGGGTCTCACCGAGAGCGCGCGTGACCGCTTCATTCGCGCGAGCTACGGCCTGCTCGACTTGATCAGCTTCCTCACCGCGGGCGAGGACGAGTGTCGCGCCTGGCCGATCCGTCGCGGGACGGTCGCGCGCAAGGCCGCGGGTCGCATCCACAGCGACATCGAGCGCGGCTTCATCCGCGCCGAGGTGATGGCGTTCGACGACTTCATCGCGCTCGGCAGCGAGGCCAGGTGTCGCGAGGCGGGGAAGCTGCGGCTCGAAGGGAAGGACTACGTCGTCCAGGACGGCGACATCGTGCACTTCCGGTTCGCGGTGTAGCGTCGCGCGGCGCTCAGGTGACGCGACCCCCCGTCGTCAGGGCTCGACGATGACCGGGGTTCCGATCTTCACCCGATCGAAGAGCATCACGACGTCTTCGTTCCGCATCCGCACACAGCCGTGGCTCACCGCTTGTCCGAGCAGCTCCGGCTGCGGCGTGCCGTGAAAGCCGACGTCCCAGCCGTGGGGCGACATCGCGAAGCCGATCCAGCGAAGGCCCATCGGGTTCTTCGGGCCCGGAGGGATCCGACCGAGGACGCGCGTCGGATCCTTGAAGTCGAACTTCACCCAATCGGGGTTCTTGACCATCTCCTTGATCGCGAACTTCCCGGTCGGAGTTTCCGTGGGCTTTCGGCCGACCGCGACGATGTACGACTTCGGGGGCGACCCCGGGGGGTCGTCCATCAGATAGACGCGGCGTTCGTTCAGCTTGAGGACCAGATATGGCCCCACAGCGTCCTTCCTTCCCTCTGTTTTCTGCACCTTCGGCTCGCTCAGGGCGGCACATCCCCCGGTCACGAGCAGGACCAAGAGGACCAGGGCGACCGGCACCGGGTAGGCGCGCCGAGCCGCGGGGCTGCTTGGAGTCAAGGGCAATGCAAGGGGGGTCACCATGAGTCCCTTTATGCCAGACGGGGGACCATTTTGCGATTTGCGCGAAACTTTGTATGGAGACGTCACTGCATGGAAGTAGGCCCGGCGGGGCAGGCCGAAAACGGCGATGGATCGCCATGCCTGTGTCGTCGCGAGCCGCAAACCCAATAAGGGGGAACGATGAGAATAGGCAGAGGAGTAGCCGCACTTGCTGTGCTGGTGGGACTCACCGGGTGCAGCGCGATGCGGGACAATCCCACTCTCTGTAAAGCCATCACGACCGCGAGCGGTGCCGTCATCGGCGGAGCGCTCGGGGGCACGCTGGTCGGCGAGTTCGAGGGTGGGGATGGCGGTGACTCTGGTCAGATCGCCGCAGGGACGGGCGGTGGCTTCGTCGGAGGTGGCCTGGTCGGCTACCTGATCGGCCACTACGCTTGCCCAGAGCCGCCGCCGCCACCGCCACCGCCACCGCCAGCTCGGCCGGCTCCGCCTCCACCGCCGCCGCCGCAGCGTCGCGGCGGCTGAGGATCAGCGCAGTAGACGAGGCGGCCGCATGGGCGGCCGCCTCGTCAGCGACTGCGTGTATGGGTCGAGAGCAGCTCGAGCGCCGACGGGAGTCGTGTGTCTACTTGCAGACGATGCGGCCGCCCGGCAGGAACTTGCACTGCTGGTCCTGTCCGGTCGTGTAGGTGGACTCACCACACTGTCCGGTCGTCGCGTTCGGCGAGTCGATGACGAGCGTCGCACGCACGGTGGGCTCGGTCGGTAGGCCGTACGTTCCGTTCTTCCCCACGACCGTGAACTTGATCTCGCCCGGCGTGCGGCTCTTCAGCACCGCCTTCGTGATGCCGTCGACCGCGCCCGTACGATCGCGGTAGATCCACGCGGTCCCGGCGCCGTTCGTGATCCACGGCGAGCCGCCGGGGATGGTCGCGTCCACTGCCGTCGCGCCGGTGCCGTCGGTCACGACGAAGCGGATCCCCTTGGTGGGTGGATCGATCGCCGGCGACGTCGGGACGGTCATCAGGCCCTTGAACTTGACGCGGTCGTCGCCCGCCGGCGCCACCAGGCGCGCCATGGTGAGCTTCGTCTTCACGCCCACGACCGGCACGATGTTCGTGCACGGGTCGCACGCGTCGCCGACGCCGTCGCCGTCGGTGTCGGCCTGAGCCGGATCCGCGACCGCCGGGCAGTCGTCGATGGGATCGCAGGCGCCGTCCCCGTCGCCGTCGGTGTTGTTGACACCGGTATCGGGTGGGCACGCCGCGCTCGAGCCCGTGCAGGTCTCGGCCACGTCGCAGGGCGCCGAGGACTCCCGGCACGTGGTGCCCGCCGGGGCGAGGGCGTCGGCCGGACAGGTGTCGCCGACGCCGTCGCAGCTCTCGGCCGCGTCACAGAGATCCGTCGACGGCCGGCAGACCGCCGTGCTCTTCGCATCGGCCGGGCAGACCCCGCTCGTTCCAGTGCAGCTCTCCGCCACGTCGCACACTCCGGCCGACGGGCGGCACACGAGCGAGGATGGCTGGAACGCGTCGGCCGGGCAGGCGCTGGTCGAGCCGTTGCAGGTCTCGGCGATGTCGCACGAGCCCGCCGAGGCGCGACAGACCGTGCCGCTCGGCGCGAGGACGTCGGCGGGGCAGCTCGCGCTGGCGCCGCTGCACACCTCGGCGACGTCGCACCCTCCCGCCGCCGCGCGACAGGTCGTGCCCGACGGCTGGAGGCCGTCTGTCGGACAGTTGCTGCCGACGCCGTCGCAGCTCTCGGCCGCGTCACACAGGTCCACGGCCGGCCGGCACACGGCGGTGCTCTTGGCGTCGGGCGGACAGGTCCCGCTCGTGCCGTTGCAGGACTCGGCGGGATCGCAGACGCCGGCGGAGGGCCGGCATTCGAGTCCGGCGCCCTGCACGACGTCGGCGGGACAAGAGGCGGAGGTTCCGGTGCAGGATTCGGCGATGTCGCACACGCTGGCGGCGGCACGACACACTTGCCCCGACGGCTGGAACGCGTCGGCAGGGCAGGTCGGGTTCGCGCCGTCACAGGTCTCGCCGACGTCGCAGGTGCCAGCCGCGGGACGGCACACCGTGCCCGAGGGAGAGACCGAGTTGGCGGGGCAGACAGGGCTGGAACCCGTGCACAGCTCCGCGACGTCGCATACGCCCGCCGGCGCGCGGCAGACCGTGCCGTTCGGGCTCAAGACGTCGGGTGGGCACGTGTTGCTCACGCCGTCGCAGGTCTCGGCCGCGTCACAGAGGTCCGACGAAGGCCGGCATACGGCCGTGCTCTTCGCGTCGGCCGGGCAGGTAGCGCTCGCCCCGGTGCAATTCTCGGCGACGTCGCACGCTCCCACTGAAGCGCGACACACGGTGCTCATCGGCTGGAAGGTGTTCGGCGGACAGGGCGCGCTCGATCCCGTGCAGAACTCGGCGACGTCACAGATGCCCGCGGAGGTGCGGCACTCGAACGTGGCGGGCCGGAAGGCGTTGGCGGGGCACGCGGCGCTGACGCCGTCGCAGCTCTCGGCGAGGTCACACGGCCCGGCCGCGTCGCGGCACAGCGAGCCCGCGGGGCGGACGAGATCCGGAGGACACGCATCGTTGATGCCGTCGCAGCTCTCGGCCTGGTCGCAGAGATCCGCCGCGAAGCGGCAGACGCTGGTCTTCTTGGCGTCGGAGGGGCATGCCGCACCGATGCCCGTGCACTGGTCGGCCTGGTCGCACGGTCCCGCCGACAGGCGGCACACGAGCGTCGCGGGCTGGAACGTATCGGCAGGGCAGACGCCACTGAAGCCGGTGCAGGTCTCGACCACGTCGCAGACGCCGGCCGATGCGCGGCACTCGGTAGCCGCCGGCACGAAGGCGTCGGGCGGACAGGCGCCCGAGAGACCCGTGCAGCTCTCGGCCACGTCGCACACGCCGGCCGCCACGCGGCAGACGGTGCCGACATTCACCACGAGGTCGGCCGGACAGAGCGGGCTCGACCCCGTGCAGTTCTCGGCGATGTCGCACGTGCCGACGCTCGCGCGGCAGACGGTCGTCGACGGCTGCAAGCTGTCCGCCGGACAGGCGCCGGTGACGCCCGTACAGGTCTCGGCGATGTCGCAGATGCCCGCCGAAGGCCGGCAGACCGTTCCGCCCGGTACCACGATGTCGGCGGGACAGGTGTTGTGCGATCCATCGCAGTTCTCCGGCACGTCGCACACGCCCACCGACGGACGGCAGACGGCGACGCTCTTGGCGTCGCCGGGACAGATGGCGCTCGCTCCGGTACAGCTCTCGGCGAGGTCGCACACGCCCTGGGAGCCGCGACAGACGACCGTGCTCGGCAGGAAGCCGTCGACGGGACAGGCGGTACTGACGCCGTCGCAGAACTCGGCCTGGTCGCAGATGTTGGCGATGGGACGACACGAGAAGCCGCTCGGTCGAATGACGTCGGCGGGACAGGTGCCGCTCGCGCCGGTGCACGTCTCCGCGACGTCGCACGCTCCGGCCGCGGGACGGCAAACCGTCGTCGACGGTTCGAACTGACACGTCGGCGAGCAGCAGTCGCCGGCGACGGTGTTGCCGTCGTCGCACTGCTCACCGGCGTCGAGGATGGTGTCGCCGCACACCTGCGCCGCGGCGGGCGCGGCCATGCCGAGCACGAGCGTCGTAGCGAGCAGCACGCCGCCCAAGACGGCGAGGCGTCCCGTCACGCGAGTTGCGGAAGCCGACCGGCACTTGGCCTGAAAGAAATGCATCGACACGAGGGCCCCTCCTCCAACGTTAGCCCTTGTTGGGTAACATAGGCGCCGATGCGCTTGTCAATGAAAAAAGGAGGCGCCCGGCGCGTGTAACATGGCGATCGCGCCAGCGTTTTCCGTACGAAGGTAGTAGCTTCAATCGGGCATCCGTGCACAGTCTCGGAGCGTGCACCCGGCCCGGCGGAGGCTCCTCTGGATCAACGTTTTCGGTGGCGTGGCCGTCCTCGGGAGCTACTGGTACGGGTTCGCCACGACGCGCGACCCTGGCGCGCTTTGGGGGGGTGTCCCCGACTGGATGCGCCCCGCCTATGCGGTCTCGATGCTGGCCGCAGCTGCCGGCTACTTCCCGGCCTTCGCCTTCGTGCTCCTGCGCCTGGACGCCGAGCGGGTTCGCGTGGGGCGCCAGGGCTACGGCGTATTCTCCGCGCTCTACGCTCTCATGCTGGTGCCGTCGGCCCTCTGGATGCCTCTCACGTTCCGCATGCTCGAGGCGCCGTCCGAGGGGCTCTGGATCGTGATCCGCTTCGTTCTGTGTGCGGTGGCGGTGGGATCGGTCGGGCTCCTCGTTGCGATCGTACGGGCGCATCCGCGGCCGTCGACGGCGATCTTCCGGCTCGCCGTCGCGGGACAGCTGGCCTTCTGCGTGCAGACGGCCGTGCTCGATCCGCTCGTATGGCCGGCGTACTTCCCCCACTGACGCTGCCTTTCAGTTCGCGCGACGGGGGTGCTAAGGGTCCGGCGATGGCTCACGTGACGTTCAAGCAGATGATGAACGAGGTCGTCGCGTTCGGGAGCTGCTGCGAGTGCGGCACCTGCGTCCTCGTGTGCCCGCACAACGTCATCGACTACATCGACGGGAAGCCGAAGCAGGTGGCGAAGGCCACCGCCGCCTTCGACCACTGCGGCATCAGCACCGGCATCGGCTGCGACGTCTGCGCGCAAGTGTGTCCCCGGATCGGCATCCGCGAGTTCGACCTCCGCGACCAGGTCCATCCGAAGGAGCCCGCGCTGCACGAGGACGTCTTCGGGCGCTACCGCCGCATCGTCGCGGCGCGCTGCAAGGATCCGGAGATCCTCGCCAAGTGTCAGGACGGCGGCGTCGTGACGGCGATCCTGGCGCACGGCCTGCGCGAAGGCATCTTCGACGGGGCGTGCGTGTCGGCCGCCGATCCCGAGATGCCCGCGCATCCCAAGCCCAAGGTCGTGCGCACCGTCCACGAGGCGATCGGCAGCGCGTCGAGCTGGTACACCTACTGTCCGAACGACCTTGCGCTCGAGCAGGCCGACAAGCTCGGGTTGAAGAAGGTGGCGTTCGTCGGCGTGCCCTGCCAGATCACGCCCGTCCGCAAGATCCAGCACGCCGACACCGCGTTCATCCACAACGGGAAGAAGAAGCCCGCGCACATCGAGAAGCAGACCAAGTTCTTGAAAGGCTTCGGCGAGATCGTCGACTTCACGATCGGCCTCCTGTGTACCGAGGTCTTCACCTACGAGGGCCTCATGGTGAAGAAGATCCAGGAGGAAATGCAGATCCCCCTGTCGGAGGTGAAGAAGTTCAACGTGAAGGGGAAGGTCCTCGTCTACAAGAAGGACGGCGAGGTCGTGGAGATGAGCCTCCACAAGGCGCAGGAGTACGCACGGCCCGAGTGCCACCACTGCGGTGACTTCACGGCCGAGCTCGCCGACATCTCGTGCGGCGGCGTCGCGTGCATGGACTGGACGATCACCGTCCTGCGCTCCAAGCGCG
This sequence comes from Candidatus Eisenbacteria bacterium, assembly GCA_035577985.1. Classification (NCBI taxonomy): domain Bacteria; phylum Candidatus Eiseniibacteriota; species Candidatus Eiseniibacteriota bacterium. The sequence continues at coordinate 17,062 of DATJZY010000015.1, read as the reverse complement.
GCGAGGAGCTGTTCGACGACATGGTTCGCCGCGGTCTGCTCGAGACGCGCCCCATGGACGAGTTCGAGCAGTCCATGAAGGTGATGATCCGCCTGACGAAGAAGCAGCGCGATCGCGTTCCGGTGCCGCCGGGCCGCAGCCCCCGCTACGTGCGCCCCGAGGGCTACCCGCGCGTCGGCGCGGATCCGCAGGGCTAGTCCGAGAACAGCGCCGCGATCTCGTCGCCGCGTGCTTCGGCGTCGGCGCGGCCGAGCTCGATCAGGTGCTCGGCGTAGCAGCGGTCGAAGTAGAGGTAGGAGAGCAGGTCTTCCTCGACGACGTCGCCGCGCACGGCGTAGCGGACGATCACGTCGGCGAGCCAGCCCTGCAGCGTGCGCCCGGGCGGACGGTGCTCGACGCACTCGGCGGCGATCACGCCGAGGTCGCGCGACGGCTGCAGGTAGACGTGGCGGACGACGCGATACGGGTTGCCGCGCAGGCGCTCGATCGTCTCGTTCATGCGCGGCAGGAACTCGGGGCCGTAGGCGCGCACGCCCGTCTCGAGGATGGCGTTCATGAGCGCCAGGCGATCGACGTCGTAGTCGACGTGGTCGAGCAGGAGCGCGTTCAGCACCTTGCCGGTGAGATAGGTGAGCGACGGAAAGCTCGCGACGCGATGACTCGCCAGAGCGGCGTCCTCTTCGGCGGTCGGCACGTGGCGCAGCCCGACGACGAAGAGACGGTCGGCGCCCAGCCGCAGCGCGGGTGACAGGGGGGTGTTGAGGCGCAGGCCGCCGTCGCAGAAGTAGCTGCCGTCGACGGCGAGCGACGGAAAGAGGAACGGGATCGCCGCCGACGCAAGAGCGTGCACCGGCTGGAGCTGCGTCGAGCGCGCGATCACGAACGGGTCGTGCGACCAGCCGTGGAGGCGCGTTCCGGGCCGGTCGATCCACACCACCGACTTGCCCGTGGCGATCTCCGTCGCGGCGATCGCGACCGCCTCGATCGCGCCGGTGTCGAGCCGGCGGCGCAGCTCGTCCCACGGGATCTTCTCGCGCACGAGCCGCTCCAGGGGACGGGTGTCGAGGAGGCCCGAAAGCCGTCCCTCCGTCGGTACCTCGCGCTTGAGGCCGAGGAGGCGCCTCGGAACGGCGACCAGGTTCGGCACGTGCAGGTCGTAGACGCCGTCGACCGACAGCGAGCGCCAGATCGAGATCAACCGGTCCCCGGCCCCGGGGGTCGCTCCGCTGGCGGCCGCATAGCAGGCGTGGATGGCTCCGACGCTGGTCCCCGTGAAGATGTCGAGGTCGAGCGGTCGGCCCAGGCGCCGGGGCAGGGTGTCGAGCAGGAAGGAGAGGACCCCGACTTCGTAGGCCCCGCGGGCTCCGCCACCCGACATCACGAGCCCTAGCCGATGCCCATTCCACACGGTCGTCCGGACCGATAGCCTATTGCGACGGGGCTGTGCTAGACACACATTCCCCGCCGGGGCGCGGCTCCGCGCCATCCGGGCTCTCATCACAAAGGCGACGTCAGGAGGATCCCCATGGCCAAGGCAGTGATCGTCAGCGCGACTCGGACCGCCGTCGGTACGCTCGGAGGCGCGCTGGCCCAGCAGCCGGCGACGAAGCTCGGAGCGATCGCCGTGAAGGAGGCGATCGCCCGCGCCAAGATCCAGCCCGGACAGGTCGACGAGGTGATCCTCGGCAACGTGCTGTCGGCGGGGCTCGGACTGAACCCGTCGCGCGTCGCCGAGCTCGAGGGCGGGCTGCCCAACGAGGTCCCGGTCTACGGGGTGAACAAGGCGTGCGGATCGGGCCTCAAGGCCGTCGCGCTGGCCGCCCAGTCGATCCTCCTGGGCGACGCCAACATCGTCGTGGCGGGCGGGATGGAGAGCATGAGCGGCGCCCCCTACATCTTGAAGAAGGCGCGCTTCGGCGTCCGGATGGGGCACGATCAGCTGCTCGACTCCATGATCGCCGACGGGCTCACCTGTCCGATCACGCACGTCCACATGGGCGTCACCGCCGAGAACATAGCCGCCAAGTACGGTGTCACGCGCGAGGAGCAGGACGAGTTCGCGGCCGAGAGCCAGCACAAGGCCGGCGAGGCCATCAAGGGCGGGAAGTTCAAGGCCGAGATCGTCGCGGTCGAGGTGCCGGGCGCGAAGAAGGGCGAGGTCTTCAAGTTCGACACCGACGAGCATCCGCGACCCGACACCAAGACCGAGGTGCTCGCGAAGCTCCGTCCGGCCTTCAAGCCCGACGGCGGCTCCGTCACGGCCGGCAATGCCTCGGGCATCAACGACGGCGCCGCGGCGCTCGTCGTCATGTCCGACACCAAGGCGAAGGAGCTGGGCCTGACGCCGCTCGCGACCATCCGCTCGTACGCCTCGGCCGGCGTCGATCCGTCGATCATGGGCATGGGCCCGTGGCCGTCGTGCGAGAAGGCGCTTGCGAAGGCCGGCCTCCGCAAGGAGGAGATCGACCTCTGGGAGCTGAACGAGGCGTTCGCCGCGCAGTCGCTCGGCGTGCTCCGCGAGCTCAAGATCCCCAAGGCGCGTGTCAACGTCCACGGCGGCGCGATCGCCATCGGTCACCCGATCGGCGCGAGCGGCGCCCGCGTGCTGACCACGCTGCTCTACGCCATGGCCGATCGCAGCGCGAAGCTCGGCGTCGCGTCGCTCTGCATCGGCGGTGGACAGGGCATCGCGATGGTCGTCGAGCGAGCCTAGTCGGCGTGGGCATCGCGGCGTTCTTCGACATCGACGGAACGCTCCTCGCCCGCAACTCCGCTCCGCTCTACATGCGCCACCTGCGGCGGACGGGCCAGGCCCGCCGCCGCGACGTGGCGTGGACGCTCTACTACCTCGCGCGATACAAGCTGGGCCTCCTCGACATCCAGAGCACGCTCGGCGAGTCGATGCGGTTCGTCGTCGGCAAAGACGAACGGACGATGCGCGAGGACTGCGAGCGCTGGTACGTCCGCGACGTCCGCCAATACCTCTATCCGCAGATGGCCGCGCTCGTGGCGGCGCATCGCGAGGCGGGACACGTGCCGGTGCTGGCGACGAGCGCAACGCGGTATCTGGCCGAGCCGCTCGCCGCCGACCTCGGCATCGGACACTTCCTGGTGACGCAGCTCGAGGTGGAGGAGGGCCTGTTCACCGGCAAGGTCGTACACCCGATCTGCTACGCCGAGGGCAAGGTGCACTGGGCCCGTGCGCTCGCGACGCGCGAGGGCCTCGACCTCGCGGAGAGCTACTTCTACACCGATTCCGTGACCGATCTGCCGCTGCTGGAAGCCGTCGGCCACCCGCTGATCGTCCACCCCGATCCTCCCTTGCGACGCGTGGCCCAGCGCCGCGGTTGGCCGATCCTCCGCCCGCGCCTCGGCGAGCGGACACCCCTCCCTCTGGCCATCGCGGGCCCCGAACGCTACACTCCCGGCCTCACGTAGCTGGGATGGAAGGAGCGGATTGATGCGGAGGGATGACGGACGAGCGGCGGGCGGACGGCCACGCGGCGCCATCCTGCGTCCCCTGGTGCTGCTGATCGCGGCGGTCGCGACCGGATTCGGCATGTGGCGCGTTCTCATGAACGACGAGCCCGTGCGCCCGCCCACCGGCGAGCAGATCTCCAAGCACGATCAGCACGCTCTGAACGCCCTGCTCACCGACGGCGCGAGATAGCCGGCCCATGGCCGCTGCCGACGACGCGCTCCGGCGGCTCCCGCCGCAGAGCCTCGAGGCCGAGGAGTCGGTCCTGGGCGGCGTTCTGCTCGACAACACCGCCCTCGATCGCGTGCTCGAGTTCGTGCGCGCCGACGACTTCTACCGCGAGGCGCACCGCCGCATCTTCCGGGCCATGATCGTGCTCGCCGAGCGCAACGAGCCGGCCGACCTCGTGACGCTGCCCGAAACGCTGCGCCAGCGTGGTGAGCTGCAGGACGTGGGCGGCGCGTCGTACCTGGCCGAGCTCGCGGAGCGAGTGCCGACCGCAGCCAACGTCACGCACTACGCCCGCATCGTGCGCGAGAAGGCGATTCTGCGAAGCCTCATCGGCGCCGCGACCGAGATCGCGTCGAGCGGCTATCAGGATTCACGCGACGTGAAGGACCTGCTCGATCGCGCCGAACAGCAGATCTGCTCCATCTCGGAGCGCGAGGTGAAGCCGGCGTTCGTGAAGCTCGACTCCCTCATGAGCGACACGTTCCACCTGGTCGAGCGCCTGCACGCGCAGAAGCAGGCCGTGACGGGCGTCACGACCGGCTTCGTCGACCTCGACAAGCTGACGGCGGGGCTCCAGCCGTCCGATCTGGTGATCATCGCGGGCCGGCCGAGCATGGGGAAGACGGCGTTCGTGCTCAACATCGCGGCCAACGCCGCGCTCCGCGCAGGGACCGGCATCGCCGTCTTCTCGCTCGAGATGTCGAAGGAGCAGCTCGCGCTCCGCATGCTGTGCTCCGAGGCCCGCATCGACCTCGCGCGCGTGCGCACCGGGCACCTGCAGCCGGGCGAGCTCTCGGAGCTGGCGCAGTCGGCGCACGTGCTCATGTCGGCCCCGATCTACATCGACGACTCGCCCGCCATCACCGTGCTCGAGCTCCGCGCGAAGGCGCGCCGCCTCTGGCGCGATCCCGCTTCGAAGCTGGGGCTCGTGGTCGTCGACTACCTGCAGCTCATGCGGAGCTCGGAGGGCAAGGACAGCCGGGAGCAGGAGATCTCCGAGATCTCACGCTCGCTCAAGGCGCTCGCCAAGGAGCTGAACGTCCCGGTGATCGCCCTCTCGCAGCTGAACCGGCAGGTGGAGAACCGCAGCCCCCCGAAGCCCCGCCTCTCGGACCTCCGCGAGTCGGGCGCCATCGAGCAGGACGCCGACGTGATCGCCTTCATCTATCGCGAAGAGGTCTACGTCGAGGACACCGAGAAGCGGGGCGTGGCCGAGATCATCGTCGCCAAGCAGCGCAACGGCCCCATCGGCTCCGTCGAGCTGGCCTTCCTCCGCGAGTACACGCGCTTCGAGAACCGCGAGATGATCTCGGACGACGCGGCGACCGGCGGGGGCGGCCGGCTTCACTGAGCGCGCGGGGCGAGGCGCGCCAGCACGTCGCGCACGGCCGCGGCTGGATCGGCCGCACGGGCGAGCGCCGCGATCATAGCGACCGAATCGGCGCCGGCGGCGATCACCTCGGGCGCCGTGCTCGGCGTGATGCCGCCGACGGCGACCAGCGGGCAATCGCTGAGGGCACGAACCTCGCGCACGAGGTCCAGGCCCCGCGGGGGCAGGGCGCCCACCTTGCTCGCGGTCGCGTACACGGGGCCGACCCCCAGGTAGTCGGCGCCGCCGGCGACGGCGGCCCGAGCCTCCGCGAGGTCATGCGTCGAGACGCCGATCCAGCGCTCGGAGCCGAGTAGGCGCCGGGCGACGGCGACGGGCACGTCGCTCTGCCCCAGGTGGACGCCGTCGGCGTCGACCGCGGCGGCGACGTCGGGGCGGTCGTTCACGATGAGGCGTGCGCCCGTCGCACGTGTGAGCGCACGCAGCGCGAGCGCCGCCTCGAAGAGGACCCGCGCGGTCGCCCCCGGCAAGCGGAGCTGCAGCAGTCGCGCGCCGCCCGCGAGGTAGGCCGCTGCGAGGTCGAAGGGCGAACGGTCGGTGCCCTGGGGATCGACGATGGCGTACAGGCGAGGGAGGCGAGGCGCGCTCACGCCGTGCCGGTGGGCGTCTTGCGCACCGCGATGCCGAGGTCGGTGATCTTCTTGCGCAGCGTGTTGCGGTTGATGCCGAGCATGTCGGCCGCCTTCACCTGGTTGCCGCCCGCCCGGTCGAGGACGAGCTCGATGAGGGGCCGCTCGACCGCAGCGATGACCGCGTCGTAGATCGTGCCCGTCGTCGCGTCGCCGTTCTGCTCGAGGATCTCCCAGACGCGGCGGCGCACGGCGTCCTCGAGGCCGAGCGTACCGGCGCCCGCGGCGCCGGGCTTGCCGCCCGTCAGCGTGAAGTCCTCGGCGAGCAGCGTCCGCCCGCGCGCCAGGACGGCCGCCCTCAGCAGGGTGTTCTCGAGCTCGCGGACGTTTCCCGGCCAGCTGTGGCGCAGGAGCGCCTCCCGGGCGTCGTCGGTCACGCCGACGATCGCGGTGTTGAGCGTGCGGTTCACCTTGTCGACGAAGAAGTCGATCAGCTCGGGGATGTCGGCGCGGCGGTCGCGCAGCGGCGGGACGGTGATGCGGACGACGTTCAGGCGGAAGAACAGGTCCTCGCGGAAGCGGCCCGTATGGACGGCGGCTTCGAGGTCCTGGTTCGTGGCCGCGACGATGCGCGCGTCGGCGCGGATGGCCTCGCGGCCGCCCACGCGCGTGAACTCGCGTTCCTGGAGCACGCGCAGCAGCTTCACCTGGAGCGCGAGCGGCAGCTCGCCGATCTCGTCGAGGAACAGCGTGCCGCTCGCCGCCGCCTCGAACTTGCCGATGCGGCGCTCGGTCGCGCCGGTGAACGCGCCGCGCTCGTAGCCGAAGAGCTCGCTCTCGAGCAGCTCGTTCGGGATCGCGGAGCAGTTGAGCGCGACGAACGCCCCGCTGCGCCCCGAATGGTAGTGGATCGTCTTGGCGACCAGCTCCTTGCCCGTGCCGGTCTCGCCCTGGATGAGGACGGTCGCATCGGTGGCGGCGACGCGGCCGATCACCTTGTAGACCTCCTGCATCGCGGGCGTGCGCCCGATCACGAGCTCGTGCCGCTGCTCGAGCTCGCCCCGCAGCCGCTGCAGGTCGCGCGTCAGGCGGCGGAGCGCGAGCGCCCGGCCGACCAGGTGGCCCACCTGCTCCAGGTCGAACGGCTTGGTGAGATAGTCGTAGGCGCCGCGCTTGGTGGCCTCGATGGCGTTCCCCATCGTGTTCTGCGCGGTCATGATGATGAGGAGCGTGTCGATGCCCTCCTCGCGGACGCGGGAGAGGAGGTCCAGGCCGGAGAGGTCCGGCATGCGGATGTCGACGAGCGCCACGTCGACGTCGTTCGAGCGCAGCACCTCGAGGGCGGCGGCGCCGTTCGGCGTCACGAGCACGCGATGCCCGAGCTGCGTGAGCGCCCGCTCGAGGACCCACCGGATCGACTCCTCGTCGTCGGCGATGAGCAGGGTGCCGCTCGCCTCGGGTGCTTCAGCCATCGTGATCCTCCGTCACCGGGAGGGTCACCCGGAAGCGCGCGCCGCCGCGCGACGGGGTCTCGTGGGCGATCGCGCCGCCGTGCTGCGAGATGACGCGCTGGCAGACGGCGAGGCCGAGCCCGCTGCCGCGCGCCTTGGTGGAGAAGAAGGGGGCGAAGAGGTGAGGAACGTCGGCGGCGGAGATCCCCGGCCCCGTGTCGGTGATGGTCACGGCGAGAAAGCGGGCGCGATTCTCGCCGCGACGGATGCGGTACCCGGTGTCCATGCGCGTCACGATCGTGATCGTGCCCGAGCCGCCGAGGGCCTCGACGGCGTTCTTCACCAGGTTGAGGAACACCTGCAGGAGCTGGGCGCGGTCGCCCAGAACCGGGGGGAGGCTCGGGTCGAACTCGGCGACCACGACCGCCGCTCCCCACTCGGGGGACTGGCGCTCGAGGTCGATGACGTCGTTCAGCACGCGGTGGATGTTGACCGGCTCGAGGTTCAACGCCGGCGGCGCGCCGAGCGAACGGAGCTGGTCGACGAGGCCGTCCAGCCGCTCGACCTCGCGGATGATGAGCTCGGTGCAGCGGAGCTGATTGGGGTCGGTGAGGTCGTTGCGCAGGAGCTGCGCGGCGCCCTTGATGCCGCCGAGTGGGTTGCGGATCTCGTGGGCGAGGCCGGCGGTGACCGTACCGAGTGCCGAGAGGCGCTCGGCGTGACGGGTCGCGCCCTCCAGTGTGTGCTGCAGCGTCAGGTCGTGCAGGATGAGGACCGCGCCCCGCACGGCGCCACCGGGATCGAGGATGGGCGCACAGGCGGCGCCGACCAGGAGCTCGTGCGTCGGCCCTCGCAGCGTCTCCTGCGAGCGGCGATGGGTGACGGCCTCGCGCAGGGTGGCGTCGACCATGTCGACCAGCCAGCGGTTGTGATCGCGGGCGCCGAAGGTGCCGCTGAAGGACAGGCCGATGGCATGGGAGGCGGACGTGCCGGTCAGCTGCTCCGCGGCCGGGTTGAGATCGCCGATCATCCCCTCGGCGTCGAGCACGATGACGCCGTCGGAGATGCTGGCCAGGACGTCGGTCCAGCCGAAGCGATCGGCGGCACGTTCCACGCGGGAGCGGCGGGCAGGACGGGGGGCGGACACCGCTACGACTCGTCCCCTCCGCCGGCGTCGTCGCCGGCCTCGTCCTCGGAGCTCTCCCCGCTCTCGAGCTCGTCCACCATCTCGTCGAAATCGCCGCCGGCGTCGTCGCCGAGCTCCTTGCCCATCTTGCGCATCCAGCGTGCCATGCTCTTGGGGTCGCTCTCGTCGACGTCGCCCAGCGCGGCGTCGTCGGTGAGGTCGTCGAGGCGGTCGTTCTCCGAGCGTACGGTGGCGAAGCGCGACATGAGCCGGTCCAGACGACGGCCTCCGCAGCGATCGCACACGGCGTCGACCGCCTCGCTCACGCGCAGCGTGAGCACCGTCACCTTCTTCCGGCAATCGGCGCACCGGTACTCGTAGATCGGCATCCGGTCGGGGATTATACCGACGAGCCGGGGTGGAGCCAGCCAGTCGGCCGGGCCTCTACTTCACGGGTTTGGCCGCGAATCCGTTGTCGCTGAACGTGAGGTGCGTCCGCTTGCCGTCGAGCACGGTGTCGAGCACGATGTCGTGGCCCCACAGGCGGTGGGCGTAGGCGAGCGTCTTCTCCGCGTTCTCGAGCTGCAGGTCGCGCCCGTCGTGACCGTGCGCGAGCAGCAGCGAGCGATTGCCGCCGAAGTCGGCGTCCTCGACGTGGATCACCGGAATGCCGCCCATGCCGACGGCGTGCAGGAGGGACTCCTTCACCGACCGCCAGCCCTCCTCGTCGGAGACGTCGCTCACGACCAGGTCGTCGCCCTTCGGCTCGTAGACGAAGAGGTCGAGGTCGCGCATCACCTTCTCCGTGAGCCACCGGCGCAGGAACGAGACGTCGCGGTCGACCTCGCGTGTCTCGAACAGGAGGTCCCGTCCGGTCTTGCCCGGTCCGATGCGCTCGCGCTCCTCGGGAGTGGGATCGTTGCCGATGCGCTCGATCTCTTCCCAGAGCTTCAGACCCAGATGGTAGGGGTTGAGGCTGCCCGGGATCGGCCGCACCACCTGGTTGTGACGGACCAGGAACTCCAGGTGCAGCTCCTGCGGCAGCTCGAGCGAGTCGAGGATGCGCTTGTGGACGAACGAGGCCCAGCCCTCGTTCATGATCTTGGTCTCGATCTGCGGGATGAAGTACTGCGCCTGCTCGTGGACGATGGTGAGGAGATCCTGCTGCCAGCCCTGCAGGAAGGGGTTGTGGTCGCGGATGAACAGGAGCAGGTCCTCGTCGGGTGCCGCCGGTGTCTTGCGAAGCTCGGGCTCGGTCGATTCGGCACGGCGGTGGATGCTCTGGAAGGGATCGTGAGCCGGGGTCGCGGCTTCGACGAGACGGTCGCGCTGCTCCTCGGGGCTCAGCTTGCGGATGGCGAGGTTGCGGCGGCACTGGAGCGAGAGGGCATGCGCGGCGTCGAGGACGGCCTCGACCTTCTCGATGCCGATGCTCGGCATGTCGACGTAGCGGCGGATGCGGTCGGCGTGCGCCTTGAACGTGCTGATGGTGAACTCGGCGCGCGTCGTGCGGAAGGTGAAGTTGTTCTTGAAGAAGTCGTTGTGGCCGTAGACGTGTGCGATGGTGAGCACCTGGAGCAGGAGCGAGTTGTCGCGCATGAGGTAGGCGAGCGCGGGGTTCGAGTTGATGACCATCTCGTAGGGCAGCCCCGAGACGCCGTGATCGTAGAGCGTCTTCAGCTTCTCGTAAGCCTTGCCGTAGGACCAGTGCGGATAGTGCGACGGCATGCCCGAGTAGGCCATGTAGCCGAGCATCTGTGCGTGGTCGCACAGCTCGAACTCCTGCGGGTAGCAGTCGAGCCCCATGGCGTCGACGCGCTCGCGGATCCGCCCGTCCCACGCCTCGAGATCCGCGACGCTCCAGGTCGCCACCGTCTCAGCCCTCCGCCGCCGCGCGATCCTTGCCGAGGAACGCCTTGAAGGAGGGCCAGATGTCCTCCTTGCGCTCGATGAGGACCGTCTGGAAGTTGTCGGCTTCGAGGCGCCGGAAGACGTTCAGCATCGAGCTCTCGTAGTAGCGCGAGCCGAGTGGCTTGATCTCGCCGTAGCCGAACAGGTTGCAGACCTCCGAGAGCTCCTTGGCCGACTTCAGCGCCGCGGGGTTGTCGGAATCGAAGTTGTCGCCGTCCGAGCAGTGGAACGCGTACACGTTCCAGAGCGACGGGTGGTAACGCTCCTTGATGATCTCGAGCGCCTTCAGGTACGCGGACGAGATGAACGTGCCACCCGACTCACCCTTGTGGAAGAACTCCTCCTCGGTCACTTCCTTCGCCTCGGTGTGATGCGCGATGAACGAGATCTCGACGTTCTGATACTTCGTGCAGATGAACTGGTAGAGCAGGAAGAAGAAGCTCCGGGCGAGGTACTTCTTCATGGTGTCCATGGAGCCCGAGGTGTCCATGAGGCACAGGACGACCGCATTCGACTCGTTGCGAATGTCGGTCATGATGTGCCGGTAGACGAGGTCGTGGTCGTGGAACGGGAAGCGCCGCGGCGTCGTGAGGGTGGCCGTCGGATCGGGTGAGCTCTCGGCAGCGAGGCGATCGCGCCGTCGGGCGGCGTGGAGCCGCTTCGAGCGCTCGCGGACCGTGCGGCGCTTGTCGAGCCGGACACGGATGCCGACCTGCCGGTAGCCCTTGCGCTTGCCGAAGCGGATCGATTCGAGCTGTCGGAGCGCCTTCCGTTCGAGGTCCGGGAGCTCGAGGTCCTCGAACATGATCTCGATCAGCTCCTCGAGCGTGACCTCGGTCTCGTAGTAGTCGGCGCCCGGGCGATCGCCGGCCTTGTCCTGGCCCTCGCCGTCGGCTTCGCCGTTGGCCTTGCCGACGACCTGCCCGCGCTCGGTGCTGCCCTTGCCCTGGCCCACCTGCGGCGTGTTGTCGCCGTAGACGAACCGGTACTCCTTGATGCCGCGGATCGGGACCTTGATGACGCGGTCCCGGCTCTGCCCGATGATCGATTCCTCCGCGATGATGTCGGCGATGTTCTCGCGGATCGACTCGCGGACCTTGGCCCGGTGACGCGCCCGGTCGCCGGCCGAGCGATCGCTGCGCTCGGCGTCTGCGGGCGCGTACGGCCGGAAGATCGAATCGACCGTGCGCGACATCGCGGGCGCCGCTCAGTCCTTCCAGAGGTTGTTGGCCGCGTACTTGAGCGTGACGTCGACGCAGCTCGGGCAGTAGCCGTTGTCGAGGAGGTTCTGGACCATCGCGTTGTATTTCTCGTTCTGCTCCTCGTCGCGCGTGCGGGCCTTGGTCACGATGCGGCTGATCTCGCGCACCGAGGTCATGAGCTTCTTCTCGATGGCTTCCTTCAGCGGCTCGTAGGAGTGGTAGGAGACCTTTTCGCCGCGGCGGCTGGACGCCCAGAGGTAGGCGATGACCTCCTGCCGGAAGCCCTCGGCGGCCGAGCCGATGATGGCGATCTGCTCCTCGATGGACTTCAAAAACCCCTCGTCCGGCGTCAGCTCTTCCTTCGTGTTGCGGTCCTTCACCTTCGTCTTGTTCACGAAGGCCTCGGCGTGGTCGAGGTAGTTCTGGAAGAGCGACTCGGCCTGCTCCTGATAGGAGTAGACGAAGGCCTTGGTGATCTCCTTCTCGAGCAGCTCCAGGTACTCCTTGTGGAGCGTGTCCTGAAGGAATTCGAGGTAGCTCTTGCGGGTGTCGTCCGGGAGGTCCGTCTCCTTCGTCATGTTGATGATGGCTTCGCGGACGTTGATAGGGTTGATGCAGTTCCCTTCGACGTTGTCCGACAGCGCGTTGTCGAGCGCCTTCATGATGAAGCGCGTCGAGATGCCGAACATGCCCTCGCGCTTGGTGTCGTCGCGCAGCTCGTGGACGTCGAGCTTCTTCGTCTTGCCCTTCTCGACGACTTCCTCGCCGTTGTAGAGCTTCAGCTTGGTCATGAGGTCGCACTTGTTGGACGGCTCGAGTCGCGAGAGGATCGCGAACATCGAGGCCACCTCCAGCGTGTGCGGGGCCACGTGCGCGTGGAAGTCCGAGTGGCGGATGATCTTCTGGTAGATCTTCACCTCTTCGGACAGGCGCAGGTTGTACGGGACCTTCACGACCACGATGCGATCGAGGATGGCTTCGTTCGTGTGGTCGGCCTTGAACTTCTGCCACTCGGCCTCGTTCGAGTGCGCGATGATGACGGCGTCGACGTAGACCATGCCGTGCCGGCCGGGCGCGGGGATGATCTTCTCCTGCGTCGCCGTGATCATGGCGTGCAGGTATTCGGTCTCGTTCTTGAAGACCTCGATGAACTCGCACACGCCGCGGTTGGCGACGTTGAGCGCGCCGTTCAGGTCGAGGACGCGGGGGTCGCCCTCGCTGTAGACGTCGAGCTTCGAGATGTCCTCGCTGCCGATCAGCACCGAGGTATCCTGGTTGTTCGGGTCGACCGGCGGCACGACGCCGATGCCGACGCGGTTGCGCTTCGAGAAGTAGCGCGCGACGACGGGGAATTCCTCGTAGCGCGTTCCGTACTCCTCCTTCAGGCGGAAGCGGCACACCGGGCAGAGATCGCCCTCGATGTGCACGCCGAGCATCTTTTCGAACTCCTTGCGCAGGTGGCGCGGCAGGAGGTGGAGCGGCTCCTCGAACATCGGGCAGCCGTCGATGGTGTAGAACGGCTCGAGCGCCTCGAGGCCGCGTTGCAGCTTCTCGGCGAGCGAGCTCTTGCCCGAGCCGACGGGGCCCATGAGGTAGAGGACCTGCCGGCTCTCCTCGCCCTTCAGCGAGGCCGAGTGGAAGTAGCGGACGATCTGGCTGATCGTCTTCTCGATGCCGAAGAACTCGTCCCCGAAGAAGTCGTAGACCTTGACCGACTCGTCCTTGTAGAGGCGCTTCACGCGCCCGTCGTCGGTCTCGAGGATGTCATGCGAGCCCGGGCGCATGATCATGTCGTAGACCCGCGCGTGGGCCAGCTTGGTGATCGACGGGTCTTTGCGAACCAGCTCGAGGTATTCGAGGAGTGTCCCGCGCCACCGCTTCGCGTCGCGCGAGGCGCGGTCCTCTTTGATCAGTTGCTCGAACGAGGGCTGCCTATCCATGGGCGTTGCTCCTCTCGGCTCGCCGACGTGGCCGATGTGTCAGGGCCCGGCCGGCCCTGTTCTTCCTCCAGCGCGTACGGGCTGGAGCCGTAGAACCTCTTGTTTCATCGGTGTGCGCGCGGCGAGCGTAACGCCTGCTGGCCACATCCAAGTGCAAGCGATGTGCCGGAACGATCCGGCGTGGTGACGTGGCCGGCGAGTGGGTCGCAGCCAGCGAGACAGCGAACGGAGCCACTTTGCGACACGCGCTCGCGAAGTAGCCGCACACTGGTGCTCTGCGGCCTCCCAACACCTCCACCGCACCCACGCCCCCTTCGGATCGTCCTGCGTCGTCCCGAACACGCGACCCGAGCATGAGGCTACGCTGCAGAAGGGCCGCTGTCAAGAAATTGCCGCGGCGAGCACTCCGCTGCCAGCGGATCGCACGCGGTCCGCGCGGAGGAGTGAGTGGTCCCAGGGGGAATCGAACCCCCGCTACCGACGTGAGAGGCCGGTGTCCTAGCCGCTAGACGATGGGACCGGAGCTGAGGCGGGAGGACTCGAACCTCCAGTGGCCTGATCCAGAGTCAGGTGGCTTACCAATTAGCCGACGCCTCAACGCGGCGCGAAAGCTAGAGGATGGGGGTGGGGGAGTCAAGGTGCGGACGGCGTCGCAACGCTCGGAAAGTGCGCGCGTGCAGCGCGTAAACGCGCGATCGTGCGGTCACGCCCGAGCACGTCGAGCACCTCGTAGATGCCGGGACTCGCCGTCGATCCCGTCACGGCGGCCCGCACCGGTTGCGCGAGCTTTCCGAGACCGATCGCGTGTCGCTCGATGGTGGCGTGGAACGCTGCCTCGATCGTCGCCGGCTCCCAGCGCTCGAGACGCTCGAGTCGATCGACGAGCTCGTCGAAGGCGGGCGCGATCTCCGCCCTCAGCTGCGCCTGGGCCTGTGCGGTCATCTCGATCGTGTCCGAAATGTAGAATCGCGCTGCCTCTGCGAGCTCCGCCAGGGTCTTCGCGCGCTCGCGGAGGGTGGCCAGGGCGCTGCCGAGCCATGCCTGATCGGTAGGCACCGGCAGACCCGCCTGCACGAGAAATGGGCCGACGAGGCGGGCCAGGGTCTCGGGCGGTGTCGCCTTGAGATATTGGAAGTTCACCCATGCGAGCTTCTCGGGATTGAAGATCGCCGGCGAGGTGCCGACGCTCTCCAGCGAGAATTTCTCGACCAGCTCGCTTCGCGAGAAGAGCTCTTGATCGCCGTGCGACCACCCGAGCCGTGCCAGGTAGTTGACCAACGCGTCGGGCAGGTAGCCCTGGTCGCGGTACGCGAGGATCGAGGTCGCGCCGTGCCGCTTGGAGAGCTTGGTCTTGTCGGGCCCGTGGATCATCGGCAGGTGGGCGAACCGCGGCAGCGGCGCGTCGAGCGCCTGATAGAGGAGGACCTGCCGCGGCGTGTTGGCCACGTGATCGTCGCCGCGGATCACGTCGGTGATGCGCATGTCGACGTCGTCGACCACGACGCAGAAGTTGTAGGTCGGCGTGCCGTCGGAACGCAGCAGGACCAGGTCGTCGAGCTCGGCGTTCTGGAAGACGATGCGGCCCTTCACCTTGTCGTCGACGACGGTCTCGCCGTCGAGCGGGGCCTTGAAGCGGACGACGAAGCTCGACTCGTCGCCCGGCGGCGTCCGGCCCTCGCGGCAGGTGCGATCGTAGCCCACGCGGCCCCCCGCCTTGATGGCCGCGTCGCGCTTCGCCTCGAGCTCCTCGGCCGTGCACCAGCAGCGGTAGGCGCGGCCGCCCTCGAGCAGGCGATCGGCCTGGGCCCGATACAGCTCGGTGCGCTGGCTCTGGAAGAACGGACCCTCGTCCCATTCGAGACCCAGCCAGCGGAGCCCGTCGAGGATGGTGGCCGTCGACTCGGGCGTCGATCGCTCGCGGTCGGTGTCCTCGATCCGGAGCACCAACGCACCGCCGTGGTGGCGAGCGAAGAGGTAGTTGAAGAGGGCCGTGCGGACCGCGCCGATGTGCAGCGCCCCGGTCGGGCTCGGCGGGAAGCGCGTGCGGACCGACATCACGCGGAAGTAAGGAGATGGCGGACCGCAAGTCAAATTACTGACGGTCTGCGGAGCTGCCGAGGTTTGAGAGTCCGGGGTCACGGCTGCATACTGAGCACGCAGCCGGCATGGAACGCCGTGTGTCGGCGCGCGAAGCGTGGGGCCGCTTCGTCGGGAACGGGAGACGGGAGAGAGGGACACTGATGGCGCTCAAGAAGATCCTGGTCGTCGAAGACAACGAGGACAATCGTCGCATCCTCGTCTACCGTCTGAAGAAGATCGGGCAGTTCGACATTCGCGAGGCCACCAACGGCCAGGAGGCCATCGAGGCGGTGAAGGCCGACCGCCCGGACCTGATCTTCATGGACCTGAAGATGCCCGTCATGGACGGATGGGAGGCGACGAAACGCATCCGCCAGATGGACGGCGGCGACGCCGTGCGCATCATCGCTCTCACGGCGCAGGCCATGGCCGGCGACGAGGAGAAGGCGCTCGCGATCGGCTGCGACGACTACCTGGCGAAGCCGGTCGTCGACCCGTCGCTGGTGCGCCAGAAGCTCGAGCGCCTGATCGGCGCCGCCGCCTAGCGCGCCGAACGAACGCGGGATCACGCGGGCCGCGGGAGGATGCTCCTCCCGCGGCCCGCTGCTTTTCCGGCAGGGATCCCTTCAGCGCAGGACGCGCGCCAGCTCGATCAGCTTGGCGCTGAGGGGCTTCTTCTTCCCGACCACGTCCGTGAGGGGCGTCGTCGTCACCGAGTCGCGCCGGAGACCGACGAGCACTCCGTGGGTGCCGCTCGCGTAGGCCTCGACCGCCGCCGCGCCGAAGCGCGAGCCGAGAAGCCGGTCGAACGCCGTCGGCGTGCCGCCGCGCTGGACGTGTCCCAGGGTGGTGGCCCGGATCACGAAGCCGAGGCGGTCGCGATGCTCCTCGAAGTAGCGCATGAGCGCCGCCGCGTCGTGGCTGGCGCCCTCGGCCACGACGATGAGCGCGTGCTGCTTGCGGGACTTGTAGGCCGAGAGGATCTCCTGCGCCACGTGCTCCGGGTCGACCGGCTGCTCCGGAATGCAGATGGCCTCGGCCCCCCCGGCGATGCCGGCCGCGAGCGCGAGATACCCGCAGCCACGACCCATCACCTCGACCAGGAAGGCGCGGCGGAGCGAGGACGCGGTCACCTTCAGGCGGTCGATCGCCTCGAGCGCGACGTTGAGCGCGGTGTCGACTCCGATCGTGACGTCGGATCCGGCGAGGTCGTTGTCGATCGTCGACGCGACCCCGACGACCGGGACCCCACGATTCGAGAGCGCCAGGGAGCCCGCCTGCGAGCCGTCGCCGCCGATGACGACGACGCCGTCGATGCGAGCGTCCGAGATGACCTGCACGGCGCGCTCGAGCCCCGCCTCGGTCTTGAAGGCCGGGCTCCGCGCCGTGCCGAGCATCGTCCCGCCCCGCTGGATGATGCCGCTGACGTCGCGTCCCGCGAGCGGGCGCAGGTTTCCCTCGAGGAGCCCGTGGTAGCCGTCGCGCACTCCGTACAGCTCGAACCCGCGGTCGATCCCCGTGCGCACGACCGCGCGGATCGCCGCATTCATCCCCGGCGCGTCGCCGCCGCTCGTGAGTACCGCCAGACCTCGTCCCGTCCCTCGTCTCATGGATGGCGGTGTAGCATGCCCGCTCGGCTCGCGCGCTTGCGGGGCGCGTGGCGTGCAGGTATCCGGCGAGGGTCC
>DATJZY010000014.1 GCA_035577985.1 Candidatus Eisenbacteria bacterium | reverse complement strand
TCGCTTCCCGCTCATCTCCGGAGACCTCCTCCGCCCGACGTACCCGATGGGGGCCCATTGCGCAAAAGGTATTTGACGAATTAGGAGACGGTCATGTGCCGGAACATCAAGACGCTGCACAACTTCAAACCGCCCGCCACGCCGGAGGAGGTCCGTGCCTCGTCGCTCCAGTTCGTGCGGAAGCTCTCCGGCTTCACGAGGCCGTCCAGGGCGAACGAAGAAGTGTTCAACCGCGCCGTCGACCGGGTCGCACACGCGGCGCACGAGCTGCTGGACGCGCTCGTGACCAGTGCTCCGCCGCGCGATCGTGCGGCCGAGGCGCAGAAGGCGCGCGCCAGGACGGCAAAGCGCTTCCCGCCGTCGGAAGCGGGGAGCATCGCCTGAGGCGATTTCCGAGAGCTCCCGCGGGCGAGTACGCTGGCAGACGTGGCCGACGCCGTCGACAGCTTGATCCTCGATCTGCTCGAATGGATCGGCGCCCGGCGCAGGCCGTACGCGGAGGTCATGGACGCCTGGCGCACGTCGTGTCCGCGCCTTCCCGTGTGGGAGGAGGCGAACGAGCGAGGGTTCGTCGCGTGCCATCGTGAGGAGGGCGGCCGCGTCGTCTCGGTGACGCCGTACGGACGGCGGTTCCTCGCCGCGCAGCGTCCCCGGAGCGCGTAGGGACGGGACGTGAGCGTCGCGACGTTCATCGCGGGTCAGCTCCGCAAGCCGTCGGGGCTGTTCGGACGGCTCGTGGTCGCCCGCGTCTTGAACCGCAGCAATGCGGTCATGAACCAGCTCACGCTGAAGGCCCTCGCGCTCGTCCCCGACGATCGCGTGCTCGAGGTCGGCTTCGGCGGCGGCGACCTGATCGATCGCATGGCGCCGCTCGTCCCGCGCGGCCACGTCGCGGGTGTGGATTTCTCGCCCGAGATGGCGGCCTTGTGCGCCAAGCGCTTCGCCGCGCTGGTGCGGGCGGGGCGTCTCGAGCTTCGCTGCGCGAGCGTCGAGGCGATCCCCCACGCCGACGGCGAGTTCACCAAGGCGTGCACGGTCAACACCATCTACTTCTGGCCGCAGCCGGTGGCGGCGCTCCGCGAGATCCGCCGCACGCTGCGGCCCGGCGGACGCCTCGCCGTCACGTTCAACACGCCCGAGGCAGCCGGCAAGCTGCCCTACACGAAGTACGGCTTCACGCTCTACGAGCCCGCCCAAGTGCGCGCGCTGCTCGAGGGCGCCGGCTTTCGCGACGTCGAGCTCGTCGCCGGCCAGAGCCGGCTCGGCGAGTGCTTCTGCGCCGCCGGCACGAAGTGACGGACATCGGGGAGCAGGGATGACGACGCTCGACTGGTACGGCTGTGCGACCTTCCGGCTGCGGGCGGCCGGTCTCACGATCTTCCTCGACGCCTACATCGACCGCGTGGCCGGCGCGGCCGGCACCGGCCTCACGGCCGACGCGATCGACGCCTGCGACTGGATCGTCGTCGGGCATTCCCACTTCGACCACGTGTGGGGCGCCGAACGCATCATGCGCAACACGCGCGCGCGGCTCGTAGGCAGCTACGAGACGATCCGCGTCATGGAGACGGCGGGCGTGCCGCTGGATCGCATGATGCCCGTCGCCGGCGGCGAGACGATCGACCTCGGCGGCGGCGTGCGCGTGTCGGTATATCCGAGCCAGCACTCCTGTGTCTGGTCGCACGGGCAGATGGGGCAGGCGGACGAGGTGTGTCTGGGCGACCTCGGCGTCACGCTCCAGGAGCAGCAGCGCCGCTTCGGCGAGCTGGTGTCGCACCTGACGAGCCTCGGCGGTCCGACGCTCGAGCACCTGGTGTCGAGCAACCAGGGTGCACGCGGCGACGGCGGCGCGCTCGTCTACCTCTTCGAGACGCCCGACGGCACGCTCCTCTATCAGGACACGTCGGGGCACTGGACCGGCGTCCTGCGCGATCTCCGGCCGGACGTGGCGATTCTCGCCGCGGCCGGCCGCGGCAACATCGACGGCGAGCCCATCCAGGGTAGCCTCGCGCAGTTCGTCGCGCGGCAGGTGGACCTCGTGCGCCCGCGGCGCGTCGTGCTCTGCCATCACGACGACTGGCTGCCGGGCTTCTCCGTGGCGACGGACGTCGCACCGATCCGCCGCGAGATCGAGCGCGTGGCGCCGCGCACGGCGCTCGTCCAGCTCGGGTACGTCGACGCGACCCGGGTCCTCCCCGTGTAGCCATGGTCACGCTGCGACCCGCGACGCACGAGGACCTCGAGTTCGCGTTCGCCGCGTTGCGTGCAGCGATGCGGACGTACGTCGAGGCGACCTGGGGCCCGTGGGACGAGGGGTGGCAGCACCGGCTGTTCGCCGACACCTTCGTGCCGGCGACGCACCGGATCATCGAGCAGTCGGGGCGCGCGGTGGGCTGCATGGCCGTCGAGGAGAAGCCCGACCACGTGTTCCTGGCGCGGATCTTCCTGCTTCCCGAAGCGCAGGGACAGGGCATCGGCACGCGTCTCGTGGGCAGGCTCTGCGAGTCGGCGCATCGCCGCGGACTGCCGGTCGTGCTCACGATCCTCAAGGTGAACCCGGCGCGGCGGCTCTACGAGCGGCTCGGCTTCACCGTCGTCGGCGAGACCGAGACCCACTTCCGGATGGAGTGTCCGCCGCGCCCCTTGCCGGCGACCTGAGCCGTTCCGTATGGTCGCCTCGCTGCCGCGATCGCTCACATTCACGGGCCGGATCCGGAGCTTCTCGTTCGCGATCCGGGGCGTCGCGATCATCACCGGCCAGGCGAAGGACGTCGCCGCCGGGGCGGTGCTGATCGCGGCCGCCGGGGCATCGATCATCGGCGTGCTCGTGCTCGGGCCGCACGTGGTCGCGTGGGTCGGCGGATGATCGTCGGCGTCGACCACGTGCAGC
Source organism: Candidatus Eisenbacteria bacterium (assembly GCA_035577985.1). NCBI lineage: Bacteria > Candidatus Eiseniibacteriota > Candidatus Eiseniibacteriota bacterium. Next base: position 72,665 of record DATJZY010000014.1, on the reverse strand, counting down.
TCGCGATGCCGAGCGGTCGCGAGGACGAGGCGCGCGCCTTCTACGCCGATCTGCTCGGCCTTCCCGAGCGCCCCAAGCCGGCGGCGCTCGCCCGGCGCGGCGGCGTGTGGTTCGAGAGCGGCGCGGTCCGGATCCATCTCGGCGTCGAGGTGGACTTCCGCCCGGCGCGGAAGGCGCACCCGGCGCTCCTCGTGCGCGATCTTCCCCTCCTGGTGAAGCGGCTCCGCGATGCCGGCGTCGACGTCGTCGACGACCCGCTCGAGGGCTACGATCGCGTGTACGTCTCCGATCCCTTCGGAAACCGGCTCGAGCTGATGGAGCCGCAGCAATGACGGTCCGGCCCTTCCGGCCTGCCGACCGCGAGGCGCTCGAACGCCTCTGGGCCGAGGTATTCCCGGACGACCCGCCACGGAACGCGCCGGAGCTGGTGATCGACCGCAAGCTGAAGGTCCAGCCCGAGCTTCTGCTGGTCGCCGAGGACGAAGGGACGCTCGTGGGGGCCGTCATCGCCGGGTACGACGGCGCCCGGGGGTGGCTTCATCATCTCGCCGTCGCGCCCGGACGTCGCCGGCGCGGGGTCGGAACCCGCCTCGTGCGTGCGGCCGAGGACGGCCTGCGCGGGCTCGGCTGCCCGAAGGTGAACCTGCAGGTCCGCGCGACGAATCGCGACGTCGTCGCCTTCTATCGACGCGCGGGCTACGAGGTCGAGGAGCGCGTGAGCATGGGGCGTGTGCTCGAGGACTCCTAGGCCGCTGGGGGGACGTGGATTGCGGCACCTGACGGCTTCGGCGATATCTTCGACGCCGTGATTCCCGCCTCCGAGGCACTCGACCGTCTCCGTGCGGGGAACGCCCGCTTCGTCTCGAACGTGCGCCGCACGGACTCGCACGTCGATCAGGCGCGACGCGCCGAGCTGGCGAAGAGCCAGGAGCCGTTCGCGATCATCCTCGGGTGCTCGGACTCCCGCGTGCCCGCGGAGATCGTGTTCGATCAGGGCCTCGGCGACCTCTTCGTCATCCGCGTCGCCGGCAACATCGTCGCGCCGTCCCAGGTGGGTAGCGTCGAGTTCGCGGCCGCGCGCTTCGGCACGCGCCTCGTGGTCGTGCTCGGCCATTCCCAGTGCGGCGCCGTCGTGGCGACGCTGGAGGAGCTGCGCAGACCCACGGAGAACCAGTCCCGCAACCTGCGTTCGATCGTCGATCGCGTGCGACCGTCGGTCGAGGCGCTCCTCGGCACCGAGCTCCGGCGCGACCCCGATGCGCTCGTGCGCCTTGCGGTGCGGGCCAACATCCACGCCTCGGTGAACCACCTCCGACACGGTTCGGAGCTGCTCGAGCAGCTGATCCGCGACGAGGGCCTGCTGGTCGTGGGCGCGGAGTACTCGCTCGAGACGGGCGCGGTCGAATTCCTCGCATGAGATCCGATCGATGACGGGGGCGGCGGCGCCGGTCCGCGTGCGCGAGAAGGGCTTCTCGGAGCTCGTCCGCGAGGGCTGCGAGGGCTACGTGATGCAGGGCATCGGGCTGCCGATGGCCGCGTACGTCTTCCACGCCGTGAAGCTGTGCCTGGTCGCGCTCGCCTGGATGTTCTTCTGCGGCGGGCCCTCGACCATCGCGTCCTGGTGGCTGACGCCGATCGCGTTCCAGAAGGCGTTCATCTGGGCCTGCGCCGTCGAGGTGATGGGATTCGGATGCATGAGCGGGCCGCTCGGCTTCCACATCTGGCCGCCGTTCACGGCGTTCCTCCACTTCCTGCGGCCGGGGACGACGAAGCTGGCGCCGTTCCCGGGCCTGCCGCTGCTCGGCGGCACGCGGCGCACCTGGCTCGACGTGATCCTCTACGCCGCCTTCGTCGCGTCGCTCTTCCGCGCGCTCCTCGCGCCGCAGATCGGGACCGCCGAGCTCCTGCCCATCGTCTGTCTGCTGCCGCTCTGTGGCCTCGCCGACAAGACGATCATCCTGGCGGCGCGCGTCGAGCATCACTTCGCGATGATCGTGTGCTTCCTGCTGGCGGGGAACTTCATCGCGGCGTGCAAGGTGGTCCAGCTCTCGATCTGGTTCTGGGCGGGCGTCTCCAAGCTGACCGTCGCCTTCGGGTACGTGATCCCGGTCATGACCGTGAACAACCCGCTCGTCCGCAGCGCGGCGGCGCGACGGCGCATGTTCGTCTCGTACCCCGACGACTTCGCGCCTTCGCGCCTCGGCAAGGCGATGGCCCACGCCGGCACGTTCCTCGAGTTCGCCGCGCCGTTGACGCTCCTGTTCGTGACCCACGCCGGGGCGCTCCAGGCGGCGGGGCTCGTGCTGGTCGTGATGCTGCACGGCTTCATCCTCGGCAACATGCCGGCGGGGGCCGTCTTCGAGTGGAACCTCGTCAGCCTCTACGCGGCGTTCTTCCTGTGGGGAGGCTACCCCCAGGTGACCGTGTTCGAGATCGGCTCGCTGCCGCTGACTGCCTACCTCGTCGTCGGCTGCTTCCTGCTGCCGCTCGTCGGCAACCTCGTCCCGTCCAGGGTCTCCTTCCTCGTCGCCATGCGTTACTACGCCGGCAACTGGGCGTGGAACGCATGGCTGTTCCGCGGCGACAGCCACAAGAAGCTGGATCGCCTGACGCGCGCGTCGCCGCTGCTGCGCGAGCAGCTCGAGCGCTTCGCGCCGCAGGAGGCGGCGAACATGGACTGCCGCGGCCTCGCGTTCCGCTCGCTGCACCTGCAGGGGCGCACGCTGGGACTCCTCCTGCCGCGCGCGATCGGCGGTCGGCCCTTCCAGGAATACCACTACGTCGACGGCGAGAACGTGGCCGGCTCGGTGCTCGGGTGGAACTTCGGCGAGGGTCACCTCTGCAGCGAGCGGCTGCTAGAGTGCGTCCAGGAGCAGTGCCAGTTCGAGGACGGCGAGCTGCGGGCGATCATGGTCGAGTCGCAGCCGCTGCTCGGCTCGACGCTCCACTGGCGCATCCACGACGCCAAGCGCGGCATGCTGGAGCAGGGCTACGCGTCGCTCGACGATCTCGCGCGGCGCGCGCCCTGGGACTACGGCGAGCGCTGAGATCGGAGGTGATCCATGCTGCAACTTCGCCCGAGCTGCGAGTGCTGCGATCGCGATCTGCCGCCCGAGTCGCAGGAGGCCGTCATTTGCTCGTTCGAGTGCACGTTCTGCCGCTCGTGCGCCGAGACGCGTCTCCACGGGCGCTGCCCCAACTGCGGCGGGGAGTTCGTGGCGCGCCCCCGACGTCCGCCGGGCATGCTGGCGAAGTACCCGCCGTCGACCGAGCGCATCTACAAACCCGAGGGGTGTGCCCAGAGACCATGAGCCAGGACCGGTGGACGGCCGTCGACCGCTACTTCACCGAGACGCTCGTGCGTCCGGACCCGGTGTTCGACGCCGTGCTGCGCGCCAACGCCGACGCGGGCCTGCCGCCGTACGACGTGTCGCCGAGCCAGGGCAAGCTGCTGGAGGTCCTGGCGCGCATCCAGGGCGCGCGCTCGATCCTCGAGATCGGCACGCTGGGCGGCTACAGCACGATCTGGCTCGCCCGGGCGCTGCCGCCCGGCGGGCGCCTCGTTACGCTCGAGGTCGATCCCGGCTACGCCCGGGTCGCGCGCGCGAACTTCGCGCGTGCCGGGGTCGCCGACGCGATCGAGCTACGCGTCGGGAACGCGCTCGAGACGCTCCCGCGGCTCGCCGCCGAAGGGTACGGCCCGTTCGACCTCGTCTTCATCGACGCCGACAAGCAGAACAACCCGCAGTACTTCACGTCGGCGCTCGAGCTCTCGCGCAAGGGTACGCTCGTCGTCGTCGACAACGTGGTGCGCGCCGGCGCAGTCGCCGATCCCGCGTCGACCGATCCGATCGTCCAGGGCGTGCGCCGTTTGAACGACATGCTCGCCGCCGACCCGCGCGTCAGCGCGGTTGCGCTGCAGACGGTCGGCAGCAAAGGATGGGACGGCATGGCGATCGTGCTCGTCACGGGCCAAGGGAGGGCGTGAGCGGTGGCCTCGGAGCCGTCCCCGCAGACCCCGCTCTACTCCCCGATGCAGGTCGGATGCGCCACGGCGCTGGGAGCCCCCATCGCCGGCTGCTGGCTGATGGCGTCGAACTTCCGCGAGCTGGGCGAGCCCGTCGCGGCCCGGCGGACGCTCGTGTGGGGCGGGGTCTTCACCGTGCTCGCGCTCGCTCTGGCGCAGTTCCTTCCCGACGGTTTTCCCAGCACGGCGCTGCCGGTGGCGTACACCTTCGTCGTGTATCGGCTGGCGAAGCAGCACCAGGGCACGGCGTTCGAGCAGCACCTGGCAGCCGGCGGCAGGAAGCACTCGTTCTGGCGGGCGGCCGGGATCGGCGTCGGCTTCCTGGCCGGGCTCGTCGGTGTCATCTTCGCGGCGATCTACTTCTTTCCGCTTGCACATTGAGAGGAGAACGAATCATGGGTCTTCCGAACGGCGTCCATCACCTCGCCATCGCCACCCGCGACATGAAGGCGCAGATCGAGTTCTTCACCCAGGTGGTCGGCATGGAGCTGGTGGCGCTCTACTGGATGCACGGGGTCCCGGACACGTTCCACGGCTTCCTGCGGCTCGGCGACAGCGCGTCGCTCGCCTTCGTGCAGATGCCCGAGATGCGGACGATCGAGCCGAAGCTGGGTCTCTCGCACGCCGGCTCGGCGGCGGCTCCCGTGGCGCCCGGGGCGATGCAGCACGTCGCCTTGAACGTCGAGTCGGAGGCCGATCTCCTCGCGCTGCGCGACCGCATCCGCTCGAGCGGCTACCAGGTTCTCGGGCCGATCGACCACGGCATGTGCAAATCGATGTACCTCTCGGCGCCCGAGGGGATCGCGCTCGAGTTCGCCACCTCCGCCGCCCCGATCGACGCCGACGAATGGATCGACCCCGAGGTGGTCGGCCTGTGCGGCATCGATGCGCAGGAGCTGGCCCGCTATCGCCGGCCCGCGGCCTTCGTCGCGCGCGGCGGCGCGGTTCCCCAGCCGCGGCCCGACGTTCGCCCGGGTCTCTTCCCGCCGGCGCCCCAGACGGCGGCTATCCTGGCGATGAGCGACGCCGAGGTCACGCGGATCCTCGACTTCACGACGCCGCCCGTTCCGAAGCGCGCTGCGGGCTGAGTTCTCCGTGCGCTCGCGAGTCGTGTGCGCGATCCTGCTCGCGACGGCGGCGCTCGCCGATGCCGAGCCCGCGGCACCCGTGCCGACCACCGCCGAGCTGCAGCAGAAGTTCGAGACGGCCGACGCGGAGCTCGAGCGCGCAAACGCCGAGGCCATGGGGCGGATCGATTGCCGGGCCGACATGCCGGCGGACGTCCGCCGGGCCTGGAGGAGCGCGATGGATCGCACGCAGGACGCGTGGCGACGGTACCGCGACCTCGACTGCAAGGAGGGCGCGCGATACCGCGGGTGGGGACCCGGCGCCGGTGACCGGATCGCGCGCATGTCCTGGGAATGCCTGGAGGCGGCGACGCGGGCGCGCATCGCGGTCGTGAAGGAGCAGACGAGCCAGATCCGCTGCGCGCCGAGGCCATGACCCGTCCCTGGAGTTCGGGCTGGACGGCCCAGCGCACCTGGGCTACCCGGACCTACGATGCCTGGCGCAGCGGCTCCGCTGGATCTCGTCCAAGCTCTGTGGTCCTTCATGCTGAGCCAGGCGCTCCACGTCGCTGCCAGGTTGGCCGTCTTCGACGCGCTCCACGACGGGGCCAGAACGGCCGGTGAGCTCGCGGAGGTTGCGTCTGCGCAGGAAGATCCCCTGAGGCGGCTCCTGCGATTTCTCACCTCCGTGGACGTGCTCACCGAGGACGACCGCGGACGATTCTCGCTCACCGCCCGGGGCGAGTTCTTCCGATCGGACCATCCGCAATCCCTTCGACCGCTGGCCATGATGTACGCTTCGCCCTATCTGTGGGGCGCGTGGGGCGCGCTCTACGACGCCGTGAAGAGCGGCGGACCGGTCTTCGATCGGGTCCACGGCGTTCCGTTCTTCGACTATCTCGGGACGCATCAAGATGACGGCGCGATCTTCAACGCCGCGATGTCGAGCGCGAGCAACGTCGACATCCCCATGGTCCTCGGTGCGTACGACTTTTCCGCCTTCCGGCGGATCGTCGACGTCGGCGGCGGCCAGGGCGCGCTGCTGTTCGCCATCCTCGAAAGCTCTCCCGGATCGCAGGGCATCCTGTACGACGCGCCATCGGTCATCGACGGTGCGCGAGACCTGGCTTCGCCCGGGATGGCGGCGCGATGCGAGCTCGTCGCCGGGGACATGTTCCAGTCCGTGCCGGCCGGCGGTGATGCATACGTGATGAAGCGAATCCTGCACGATTGGAGTGACGCCGAGTGCGTCCGCATCCTCTCGAACTGCCGTCGCGCCATCGCGCGCGGCGGGCGGCTCCTGGTCATGGACTCCGTCGTGAAGCCGCCGAACCAGCCCGATCCGGCAAAGTGGATGGATCTCAACATGCTCGTGCTGGTCACGGGTCGCGAGCGGACCGAGGCAGAGTTCGCGAAGCTCTTCGCCGAGGCAGGCTTCCGCCTGACGCGGGTCGTTCCGACGCCGCGGCTCGCGATCATCGAAGGCGTCCCGGTCTGAGGGCCCGAAACCCGCCGACAAGTCGCCTGCTTGGGGTCGGGCAGCAGCCTTTCGCCGTTGACAGGTCGACGTACCGCGCGGTACGTCCCATCGCGATGCGCGTTGGCCTCGGATCTGCGGTCCTGAGCCTCTTGTTCGCAACCGGGGCGCTCGCAGCCTCGAGCGGCCCCGTGCAGCTGGCGCCCGCGGGCGACGCCGTGTGGGTCGTGAACCCGGACTCCGGCACGGTCGCCCGCATCGAGACGGCGACCAACACGCGCACGGGCGAGTTCCCGGTCGGCCACCGTCCCCGCACGCTCGCCGCGACGGCGGGCGGGGTGTTCGTCACCAACCAGAAGGACGACACCGTCCAGCACCTCGGCCTCGACGGCTCGCCCGCCGGCGCTCCCGCGGCGCTCCCGTTCGGCTGCGCGCCCTACGGCATCGTCGCGAGCGCGGCGGGCGACGAGCTCTACGTGTCGTGTCAGGGCGCCGGCACGCTCGTGGTCCTGGGCGCGGACCTGACCGTCAAGCGGACCGTCCCGCTCGCCTGGCCCGAGCCGCGTGGCCTCGCCCTCGGCCCCGACGGCAAGGTCTACGTCTCGCACTTCGTCACCAAGGAGCCGAACAACGACGGTCACGTGAGCGAGGTCGATCCCGCCGCCGGCGCGGTCGCGCGCGTGTTCGCGATCCCGCCCGACTTCGCGACCTGCGAGACGACGGCGAGCGGGCAGGGCGTCGCGAACCTGCTCGACGCCCTCGCCGTGGCGCCCACCGGATCGCCCGCCGCCGTCGCGGGGCAGCTCTGGGTCGGCGGAACGCTCCACAACGTGCTGCGCAAGGGCCTCTTCCAGCGCAGCCGGTTCTTCCAGACCCAAGGCGGCATCGGGCTCTTCCCCGCGCTCGACTTCCAGTCGAACCCCGCGGGCGAGGGCGACGCCGCGCGACGCAACATCTACAAGCCGGCCTTCCACGACATCGCGCGCGCCGTCATCTGGAAGATCGATCTCGCGAGCGGCGAGCCGCGCGGCCGCCTCGACGTGGACAACGGGGGCAACGTCGTCGGGCTCGCCTTCTCGGCCGACGGCTCGACGGCCTACGCCGTCGATCAGATGGCGAACGGTTTCTACGCCTTCTCGACCGCGCGCGGCGCGAGTGGGAACCCCGCGAGCATGTTCGGACGCGTGGCGCAGAAGGGCACGGGCGGCGTCGCGTCCGGGACGGCGTGTGGGTGGCGCTCCGACGAGACCGACGCCGAGGATCCGTACATCCTCGCGCCGCAGGCGCGGCTCGTGCCGACGGGCGGCATGCTGCCGCTCGACGCGACCGCCCTCACCGCGGTCGCGACGGGCCTCGACTACGCGGTCGGACCGGGCACCATGGTCGACGTGCCGGACGGCGCCGGCACGACGCCGATCGGCCTCGCCCTCGGTCCCGGCGGCACCCATGCATTCGTCGCCGCCTACCTCGCGCGCAAGGTCGTGGTCGTCGCCGCGACACCGGCGGGCTTCCGCTGCCAGACGAACCCGGCGGCTGCGTGCACGACGCGCCTCGACTGCGGCGGCGGCGACTGCATGCCGCTCGTCCAGCAGGTGGTCTCGTCGACGGCGTCGGATCCCGTGCTGCCCGAGATCCTCGACGGCAAGATCCTCTTCTCCACCTCGGCGCGCGACGCCGCGGGGCAGCACGGTCCGATCCCGGCCTGGAACTCGATCGCGACGTCGATCATGCCGGGCGACGTCGTCAGCACGGCGCGCGACGGCGGCTCGCTGGCATGCACCTCGTGCCATCCGGACTTCGGCGGGCAGGACGGGCGCACGTGGGACTTCTCGCAGTTCGGGTCGAGCGCGCGGAACACGATGGACCTCCGCGGCCGGGCGAGCTTCGCGCCCGGCACGTGCGCGCACGATGCGAGCATCGCGTGCACGACCGACGCGGAGTGCCGCGCCGCGGGCGGCGGCGGGAGCGCGCGCTGCGCGGCGAACCCGCTCTTCGTCCCGCCGAACATCAGCGCGACGCCGTCGGTGCGCGAGAACTACTTCAACCCCATGGGCTCGACGCACTGGAACGGCGACCGCGACGAGGTCGAGGACTTCGAGTTCACGCTCCGCGAGCTGCTCGGCGCGGCCGACTGCGACGGCAACGAGCACAGCCCGACCGCGTGCGTCGGGGCGCTCGTCGTGCGCCACTCGCTCGCCGACGACATCCGCGTCGACCTCTCGCCCGAGCCGAACCGCCACCGCGGCGTGCGCCTCGATCACCTGGCGGACTTCGTCTACAGCCTGACGGAGTTCCCGCGCAACCCGAACCTCGGCGCGGGCGGCGCGGCGCCGTCCGACGCGGCCGAGCGCGGCCGGCTCCTCTTCAACGACCCGGTGGTCAAGTGCAGCTTCTGTCACAACAGCGCGCCGCCCTCGCCGCAGCAGTTCTCGGACAAGAAGCCGGCCATCGACTACGACCCGAACTCGACGCCGCGCGCCGACCTCAACAACCCGTTCTTCGTCCACGACGTCGGCACCGCCAACGTCTTCGACCAGACGAATCCACTCCGCATCGCGAGCGACGAGGACGGCCTGCTCGGGTTCACGCTGTTCCAGAACGAGCAGAACATGATCCCCGGCAACCGGGACACGCTGAGCGCCTACATCACCTCCGTGCTGAGCGACGCGTGGAACACGGCACCGTATCTGCACGACGGCACGGCCGCGACGCTGCTCGACGTCGTGCGGCCGTGCGCGCGGCAGTTCGGCGACTGCCTCGTGGCCGGCAAGGGACGAAACGTCAACGACCAGCACGGTGGAACGTCGTTCCTGTCGGCCCGGCAGCTGAACGACCTGGCGGCGTTCGAGGAAGCCGCGCACGGGCCGATCGGCGAGTCGATCGCCGTCCGCGGCACGCCGCTCGAGGTGCGAAAGCTTCGCGTGCGCTTCGGCAAGCGCGCGGGCGCCGACACCTTCGCGCTGGCGGCGACGGCGCGTCTGACGAGCGAGCAGCACTTCGATCCGGCGACCGGGTCCGTCGTGCTCTCCGTCGGCGTACCGGGTGGGTCGCGGATGACGCTCGTCGCGTGGGAGATCCCGAGCGGCGCCCTCAAGGGGAAGAACGGACGCTATCGCGTCAAGGGGAAGGGCGCGGGCGTCAGCGGTCTCAAGACCCTCACGCTGGTGGTGAAGGGCGGCAAGCTGACGCTCAAGGCCGCCGCGCGCACCGATCTCGCGTTCCTGCGCGGCGTGACGTCGGACTGGACGCTGGCGCTCGAGATCGGGCTCGACGTCGCCGGCGTCACGCGGCCGTTCAAGGCGAACAAGAAGGGCACGCTGGTGAAGGGCCCGTGATGCGGGCCGCCGTCGCGACCCTGCTCGTTGCCATCCTCGCACGCACTGCCCTGGCAGCCGATCCGTGCGCGACGACGGCGGGCACGGTCACCGGCACGGTGCGGGCCATGGGTGGCGGTCCGCTCGCCGGCGCGCGCGTACGGGTGCAGGCCTGTCTCGGCGCACCCGCGATCACCGACGCGGCCGGCGTGTTCACGCTGGCTGTTCCGGCCGGCCCGGCCGTCGTGGCCGCCGCCGCCGACGGGCACTACATCGGCTGCTGGAAGAACGGGGGGAGCGAGTGCGCCGGCGTCGCCCCGGGGGCGAGCGCGCTCGACATCGTGCTCGACCCGCTCCCGACCGACGACGACCCGGCGCACGTCTTCCGTGCCCCCGAGGAGTGCAAGACCTGCCACGAGGAGATCTACGAGCAGTGGTCGCGGTCGACCATGGCGTTCACCAATCGCAACCGCTGGGTCGACAACCTCTACAACGGCACCGACATCGGCATGGCGATGGGACCGCCGCCCGACCCGGCGAACCCGCCGTACTTCGGCTTCGTCACGAGCCACAACCTCGATCCGGCGAACCCGACGCGCAGCGGCGAGTGCGCGAACTGCCACCAGCCGGAGTACGTCGGCACCAATCCGACCAACACGAGCTTCAACCTCGCGAGCGGCGCCGACAAGCACGGCATCGCGTGCGCGTTCTGCCACAAGATCGTCGACGTCGACGTCTCGCCCGACGGCATCCGGCGCCCGAACCTGGTGGTCGGCGACCTGGGTCTGCCGGCGAAGACGACCATGCTGCGCTCGACCGCCGAGCCGCGTCTCGCCTTCGGACCCTACGACGATGCCACCTTCGACGGCGGGCTCGAGATGCGGGCGGCGTACGGGGCGGTGATCCACTCGTCCAAGCTCTGCGCCGCCTGCCACGAGGACCACGCCGACCCGCGCGACGCAAACGACGACTTCACCGAGACCTACGACGGGCCGCCGTCGCAGACGACGTACAGCGAATGGGCCGCGAGCCCGTACGCGGCGCAGGGCGTGCAGTGCCAGGACTGCCACATGCCGCTCGCCGGCCTGGACCACTTCTGCAACCGGGTTCCGTTCACGCGCGACCAGAGCCAGGTGCGCTCGCACGAGTTCCCGGGCACGACGCCGGAGTTCCTGCGCCAGGCCGTCACGTTGCGCGCTCGCTCCACCATCGACGGCGAGGACCTGGTCGTGCGCGTCGACCTCACGAACTCGGGCGCGGGGCACGACGTGCCCACGGGCGTGACGCTGCGGAACCTCATCCTGGTCGTGTCGCCCGCCACGAAGGACGGCGAGGCGCTCGAGCAGCGGAGCGCGCAGGAGGGCGGCGGGCCGCGCGTCCCCAACTGGGGCGGCGTCGGCGATCCCGCCGAGCACGACTTCGCGGGTCTCGCGGGCAAGGGCTACGCGCGCGTCCTCGTGGACGAGAACCTGGTCGAGAACGTGCTCTTCACCGAGGCGGTCGGCGAGTTCGACAACCGCGTCGCCGCCGGTGCGACCGACACGACGACCTATCGCTTCGCCCTTCCGAAGAACTGGGCCAAGCGCGACCTGCGAGTCGACACGCAGCTCTGGTATCGCCGGGCATTCAAGCCGCTCGCCGACCAGCGCAAGTGGACGCAGCCGTCGAACGGCAATCCGCACGGCACGCGCGGCGACGGGACGGACTACGACGGCGGTCTCGTGATCGCCGAGCGCCACAACCTCCTCACCTGTCGGGGCGGGATCGCGAAGCTCCGCGCGACCGGCGCCACGGACGGCACGCTGGCTCTCACCGGGACGCTCAAGCTCCCGCGCAAGACGAGCATCGACCCGGTGCGCGAAGGCGCGCAGGTGACGCTCGGGGTCGCCGGCGCCGCCACGCTCGCCGTCGACGAGGCGCTCACGGGCCTCGTCACCGACGGCACGACGATCAGCTATGCAGGCGCCGACGAGAGCATCGTGCGCTCGCTCGCGCTGACGCCGGCGGGAAAGCGCGGGTTCAAGGTCGCGCTCGCGCTCGCGGGCCTCCCCGCCGGCACCGTCGGCCAGAAACGCCTCGCGCTGGGGCTCGAGAGCGGCGACGTGTGCGCGCAGCGGGCGCTGCGCTGCAGGACGTCGGGCTCGACGGTCCGCTGCAAGTAGCGCTCCTGCAGCGGCGATATCGCCGAATGGTGTGGATCGGACCGCCGCCCCCCCGAAAGCTTGAGCCCGGCGACGCCATCGCATACCCTTCCGTCCAGGCGTATGACGCGCCCCCGAGTCCGCAGCTTCCGCAATCCGCAGGAGGTTCGACGGTTCCCCAACGGGCGCATCGAGACCGTCACCCACCAGGAGGTCACCGTCGGTCGGTTCGTCCTCGAGCCGGGCTGGCGCTGGTCGCGCGACGTCGGCCCGATCGCGGGCACGCAGTCGTGCCAGATGCATCATCAGGGCGTCGTCCTGTCGGGTCGGCTGCACGTCGAGACCGACGACGGCGTCGTCGGCGAAGTCGGCGTGGACGACGTGTACGACCTGCCGCCCGGACACGACGCCTGGGTGGTCGGCGACGAGCCGTTCGTCGCCATCGAGTTCGCGAGCGCCCACATCTACGGCGTGCCGGCCGACGGTGATCGCGTTCTCGCGACCGTGCTTTGCACGGACATCGTCGACTCCACGGCGCACCTCCGGCGCCTCGGCGACACGGCATGGCGCGAGCTGCTGCTCCAGCACAACCAGCGGCTCCGCCTGCAGCTCAACGCGTTCCGCGGTCGCGAGTTCGCCACCACAGGCGACGGCTTCCTCGCCGTCTTCGACGGAGCGGCACGCGCCGTCCGATGTGCCGAGACCATGGGACGCGCAGTCGCCGGGCTCGGCATCGCGATTCGCGCCGGCGTTCACACGGGCGAGGTCGAGTTCGTCTCCAATCAGGCTCGAGGGCTCACCGTTTACGAAGCCGTGCGGGTGGCGGGCATCGGACAGGCGGGCGACGTGCTCGTCTCCGCCACCACCAAGCTGCTGCTCACCGGCGCCGGGCTCGCGTTCGAGTCTGCCGGCGTCCACGAGCTGAAGGGGCTGGGCGAGCCGCGCGAGCTGTTCCGGCTCACGACGTGAGCGGCTCGCTGCTCGGATGCCGCCTCCTCACTGCGGGGCGCTCATGCGCCAGTGCTCCACGAGCGTGCGCTCGGTGATGCGCCAGCCGCCGGCGGTGCGCCGCCACCGGTCGTGGTACGTGGCGCCCGTGAAGAAGAGGTCGAGCCCGCCGTCGGCGCGCGTGCGGCCCATCGGGTTGTAGAGCGAGGACCGGCTGGTCGCGGTGTCGCCGGTCACCGTTATCTCGCGGTTGGTCACGATGTGCTGGCGCATGGCGAAGAAGGGGAGCACGCCCGCCAGCCACGCCTTCACCTCGGGGAACGCGCCGCGCATCCCGCCGCTCGACACGTAGTCGAGCACGGCGTCGGGCGTGAAGATGGTGTCGAGGAGATCCCAATCGCCGGTGTCGATCGCCCGGCAGTAGCGCGTGATCTGGTCGTCGATGGCGAGGCGATCGGCAAGGGCGCTCGGCTCGGACGACATCGCGGCGCCGCTTGTACGGCCGCGCCGTCGACGGCGTCAACCGGCCGCGATCGCGGCTTGCAGTTTCGCGGGCCGGATCGTAGCTTCGCCCGATGCCCGGAATCACGTCGTACGGTGCCTACATTCCCCGCCTGCGCCTCCCGCTCGCCGCAATCGGTGGCGGCGCGCCGAAGCCGGGCGGCCCCGAGAAGGCCGTCGCCGGCTGGGACGAGGACAGCATCACGATGGGCGTCGCGGCGGCCATCGACTGCCTGCGCGGCGTCGATCGCGCCTCGGTCGACGCGGTGCTGTTCGCGTCGACGACCTATCCGTTCAAGGAGAAACAGGGTGCGGCGATCGTCGCAAAGGCGCTCGACCTGCGTCGCGACGTCTACACCGCCGACCTCGGCGATTCCCTGCGCGCCGGGACGAACGCGCTCCGCGCCGGGCTCGACGCCATCCAGGCCGGGTCGGCCAAGCGCGTCCTCGTCGTCGTATCGGACACGCGCATGGCCGCGCCGCGCAGCGCACCCGAAAGCAATCTCGGCGACGCGGCGGCGGCGTTCCTGCTCGGCGACACCGAGGTCGCGGCGGAGATCCGCGTCGCGCACTCGGTCGCCGACGAGATCATCGACGTGTGGCGGACCGAGGGCGATCCCTTCGTGCACGCCTGGGAAGACCGCTTCGTCGTCGATCACGGCTATCGGCACAACGTGCGCGAGGTGGTGAAGGGGCTCCTCGCGAAGGCCGGCATCGGACCCAAGGACGTCACCAAAGCCGCCGTCTACGGTCCGGACGCACGCGCCCACGCGACGGTCGTGCGCGAGCTGGGGCTCGACCCGCAGGCTCAGGTGCAGGACGCTCTGTTCGGGAAGGTCGGCAGCGCCGGGGCGGCGCTGGCGCCGCTGCTCCTCGCCGGCGCGCTCGAGCAGGCCAAGGCGGGGCACAAGCTCCTCGTCGTCGCCTACGGCGACGGTGCGGACGCGCTGCTGCTCGAGACGACGCCGCTCGTCGAGCGGCTCGAGGGGCGGCGCGGCATCGCCTGGCATCTGGCCCGCCGCGCCGAGATGAAGAGCTACGACACCTACCTCCGCTTCCGGCAGTTCATCGCCACCGAGCACGACCGCCGCGCGGGCGCCGGTCTCTCGGCGACCAAGCACTTCCGCGATCGCGACGAGGACCTGACGCTCATCGCGCAGAAGTGCCGGCGCTGCGGCCAGGCGCAGTTCCCGCGCCAGCGCGTGTGCTTCTCGTGCTTCGCGAAGGACGAATTCGACAAGGTGCGCCTGTCGGACAAGGTCGGCGCCGTGCGCTCGTTCACCTTCGACAACTTCGCGGGCAGTCCGACCCCGCCGCTGGTGGCCGGCATCGTGGAGGTGGAGGGCGCACGCCTCTACCTACAGATGACCGACGTCGATCCGAAGGAGGTGAAGCTCGCCATGCCGGTCGAGCTCACCTTCCGCAAGATCCACGAAGCCGGCGGCACCCCGAACTACTTCTGGAAGTCGACCCCGCTCCGATAGCACGCCGAGCCAGGACTCCGTCTTGGCTCGGGAGCACCCGGACGTTCGAACTACGCGCGACCAGCGTGCCACCCGCACCCCATACTCGCCCCCGCCCCAAGACGTAGTCTTGGGGCGGACTACTTGGGCGGCGCGAACTGGACGAAGTAGGGGTAGCGCGTCACCTCGACGTAGCCCATGCGCCGGTAGATCGGCTCGCCCATGACCGAGGCCTGCAGCGCGACGAAGCGGGCGCCCATGTCGAAGGCGACGTTGCCGACGGCGCGCGTGCACAGCTCGGCGAGCCCCTTGCCGCGCGCGGCGGGCGTGGTGCCGACCCAGTACACGCCGCCGATCCCGTGCGTGAGGATGACCATGGCGGCCGATGCCGGAACGCCGTCCACGCAGCCGAGGATCGACACGATGTGCGGTGCCCGCACGACGCCCAGCTGCCCGAGCAGCTTCTCGGCACAGCCCGGCGGCATGCCGTAGGTCGCGTAGGCCTCGCCGTTGACGCGCGCGAAGGCGAGCGCGTCGTCGGCCGTCTCCACGCGGCGCAGCGCGACGCCGGGCGGCGCTACGGCGTCGGCGAGCCGGCGCTCGAGCACCATGCCGGGGCTGTCGCCCATCTGCATCATGCCCGCGGCCTCGCAGGCGGCGCGCAGGTCGGCGTCGCGCTCGCCGTGGAGCAGGATCGTGAAGCCGCGCCGATGGGTCGCGAAGAACCGTCGCGCCCGTTCGAGCACCGCGGCCGGCGTCACCGATCGATCGGTGCGGGCGACGCCGTTGGCCAGCACGGGGAGCGCGTCGCCGCCGATCCAGTAGGTGAGGCCGGGCTCGTCGAGCACGATCCCGCCCGCGCGTCGCGACAGCTCGCGGTACGACTCGACGTGGTTCAGGTCCGAGAGCTCGACGTGGGTCCCGTCCGCCGTCACTTGACCTCGAACGTCGTCGTGCCCACGGGGATGCTGTCGACCAGGATCTCGACGGTCCACGTACCGGGCGCGAGACCCTGCAGGGTCGAGTAGTGGAACTCGGTCGCCGCCGGGCCCGTGGTCTTGGTGCTCTGGTTGGCGATCAGGATCACGGAGTTCGCGGGATCGTGCCAGCGCGCCTGGAAGTTCACGAACTCGGCGGTGCCCTCGGTGCGCACGGCGACGTGGACGGTGTCCATCGGTGCGAAGGTGGTCGTCTTGGTGGTGATGTTCTTGTCCGGTCCGATCGCCGAGCCGATGTCGATGCCGACGACCTTGACCGACGGCTCCTTCGGCGCGGGGATCGTCGTCCCGGTGTAGGTCGCCAGCTCCTGCGCTTCCTTGGACGGCGGCTTCTTTGCCGGCGGTCCGGGCAAGGGCTCCGATCCTCCGCACGCGGCGAGGTACCCTGCGACGGCGAGCGTGAGCAGCGTCCGGCGAAGAAGGTGCGGCATCGGGTGCGGGGTACATCACGATGGTGCGTTCGGCAACCGGCGGGCGCGGTTGTGCGCGGGCCGTGCTGCGCGGCCCCCCGGTTGCCGAACGCACCATCGTGCTGGACCGAAGGCGGAGGGTGAGGCACGCTGACGGTGTGTTCGCGTCCGTCGACCCGGTGAGCGGTGAGACGATCGAGACGTTCGCCGAGACCACGCGGCAGCAGGTCGGCGACGCGCTCGCGCGCGCCGGGCGTGCGCGCGCCGCGTGGGGCGAAATGTCCTTCGAAGCGCGCGGCGCGTGTCTTGCGGCGGCGGCGCGGGTGCTGCGCGAGCGGGCGGGGGCGTACGCCCGCACGATGGCGCGCGAGATGGGAAAGCCGGTCGCGCAGGGCGAGGCGGAGATCGAGAAGTGCGCGTGGGCCTGCGAGTACTTCGCCGCCGAGGCCGCGGGCATGCTCGCGGCGCAGCCACGGCCGAGCGATGCGCCGCGCAGCTACGTCCGCTTCGACCCGCTCGGCACGGTGCTCGCGGTGATGCCGTGGAACTATCCGTTCTGGCAGGTCTTTCGGTGCGCGGCGCCGACCCTCATGGCGGGCAACACGATGGTGCTGAAGCACGCCGCCAACGTCTCGCGCTGCGCGCTCGAGATGGGTGCGGCGCTGGAGGCGGCGGGACTGCCGGCGGGCGCGTTCGAGGTCGTCCTGCTGGAGCCGTCGCGACTGGACGACGTGATCGCGGACGATCGCATCCACGCCGTCACGCTCACGGGAAGCACCGGCGCCGGACGCGCCGTGGCGGCCGCCGCGGGTCGTGCGCTCAAGAAGAGCGTCCTCGAGCTGGGCGGCAGCGACGCCTTCCTCGTCCTCGACGACGCCGACCTCGACGCCGCCGCACGCGTGGCGGCCGAGGCGCGGCTCGTGAACGCGGGCCAGAGCTGCATCGCTGCCAAGCGGTTCATCGTGGTCGAGGCGGTGGCGGACGGGTTCGTCGCGCGCTTCGTGGAGCACATGCGCGGCGCGCGCGTCGGCAATCCGCTCGATCGCGCGACCACCGTGGGTCCGCTCGCGCGCAAGGACCTGCGCGACGAGCTCCACCGGCAGGTCGCCTCGTCACTCGCGCTCGGCGCGCGCGCGCTGCTGGGCGGCAGCATTCCGGATGGACCCGGCGCGTTCTACCCGCCGACCGTCCTCGCGGGCGTCGCGCCGGGCCAGCCGGCATTCGACGAGGAGACGTTCGGGCCCGTCGCCGCCGTCGTGCGGGTACGGGACGAGGCCGAGGCGGTGCGCCTCGCGAACCGGTCGCCGTACGGCCTCGCCGCGTCCGTCTGGACGCGCGACCCCCCGCGCGCCGATCGCCTCGCCGCGGCGCTCGAGGTGGGGAGCGTGTTCGTGAACGGACAGGTCCGCTCCGATCCGCGCCTGCCGTTCGGAGGCATCAAGGCGTCCGGGTATGGACGCGAGCTGTCGGAATACGGCATACGGGAGTTTGTCAACGTAAAGACCGTGGTCGTTCGTTGACGCTGGGAGGCGAGATGTCGCGAGGCTGGTGGGTGTGGGGGATGGGGTTCGGGCTCGTGCTCGCGACGTCGGTCGCGCGCGGGACGGTCATCGTCCCGATGTCCGACGAGGACCTGGTCGCGACCTCCGACCTCGTCGTGGTCGGCACGGTCGAGCGTGTCGCGTCCGTGCTCCTGGGTACGAACCGCGTGATGACGCGCGTCACGATCGCGGTCGAGCAAGCCGTGAAGGGCGATCCCGGCGGTCCCAGCGTGGTCGTGACGGACGCGGGCGGCGACGTCGCCGGCATCCGCAGCGTCGTGTTCGGAGCGCCGAGCTACGCGCAGGGCGAGCGCGCGCTCGTCTTCCTGCGGGCGCGTCGCGACGGCAGCCTCACCACGAACTCGCTCGCGCTCGGGAAGTACGCGATCCTCGCCGCGCGCGACGGCGTTCCCATCGCGCGGCGCGCCGGGCCCACGGTCGATGCGCGCCCGCTCGCGACGCTGGTCGCACGGGTGGGCGAGCTCGCGCGCGCCGGCACCGGTGCGCGCACGGACGGACGGAGCGGCATCGGCATCGAGCCGCCGACCTTCCTGTCGGAGGCCTTCACGCTCTCGACCGACGACGCCGGCATCGGGGCGCGCTGGTTCGAGGCGGACTGCGGGCTGCCGATCACGTTCGACCGCGCCGGCGCCGACCCGGCGTTCGACGACGGCGTGAGCGCGAGCGCGCTCGCGGCCGGCACGGCGGCGTGGACCGGCGCGCCGGACGCGTCGATCACGCTGCTGGCGGGCAGCGTCGTTCCCGCCGCGCCGTCGGGCGTCGGCGGCACGCTCGACGGCGACAACGTCGTCATGTTCGGCGACCCGTTCGGCGACGTGCCGAACCTCGCCAATTGCACCGGCGTGCTCGCCATCGGCGGCGTCTTCTCGGCGAGCTCCACGGAGATCTCCGAGCTCCAGCGCATCGTCAACGGTACGATCTTCGGGAAGGCGTTCGAGGGGGACGTGGTGTTGAATCCCGAGGTCGGCATGTGCCTCGCCGATGCGGTGGGGCTCGCCGAGGTGGTGGGCCACGAGCTCGGCCACGCGATCGGATTCGGCCACTCGTCCGAGAACCCCGCCGAGACGGATCCGGTGAAGCTCGACGCGCTCATGTACTTCTCGGCCCACGACGACGGGCGCGGCGCGCGCCTCGGGCAGGACGACATCGACGCCGCGGACTTCGCGTATCCCGCGAGCCTTCTCCCCGCGACGCCGGTCGCCGAAGCCGCGTGCGAGGTGGCGCTCGGTCTCCTCACGGTCGACTGCACGGGGTCGATCTCGACCGTCCCGTTCCGCAAGATGCGCAAGGCCGTGCAGGCGGCGCGCCAGGCCGCGGGCGCCGGAGCGCCCGGGAAGCAGAAGAAGCTTCTCCGCAAGACGCTGCGCCTCCTCGGCGCGACCGACAAGGCCGTGGGTCGCCTCGTCACCGGAACGTGCGCCCAGGGGATGCACGACCACATCGCGCGCTATCGCCAGCAGGTGGGCGCCCTTCTCGCGACCCTCTAGCGGCTTGCAGTTCCCGGGCGCGGGTCGTAGCTTCGCCCGTCATGGGCAAGACGGACGCCATTCGCGACAAGGTCGCCATCGTCGGCATGGGCTGCTGCAAGTTCGGCGAGAACTGGGACAAGGACCCGCAGGACATGATCGTCGAGGCGGCGTACGAGGCCTACCAGGACGCCGGCATCGACAACCCGCAGAAGCAGATCGAGGCCGTGTTCTGCGGCGCGCAATATCCCTCCAAGGGCTCGGCCGAGGTGGCCGACGCCTTGAAGCTCTTCGATCGGCCGGTCACGATGGTCGTCAACTACTGCGCGACGGGCACCGACGCATTCCGCTGCGCCGTCTTCTCGGTCGCGTGCGGCATGTACGACACCGTGCTCGTCGTCGGGTTCGACAAGCCGAAGGACCGCGGCGTCTCGGGCCCGAGCGTCGCCGTGACGGGCGTGCGCGGCCTGCCCGCGACGCCGGCCGGCTGGTTCTCCCTCTGCGCCGCGCAGTACTTCGAGACCTACGGCGCGTCGCGCGAGGACCTGGCGCGCATCGCCGTCAAGAACCACCACAACGGCACGCTCGCGCCCAAGTCCATGCTGAAGCGCGAGATCACGGTCGAGGACGTGCTGGCCGCGCGCGTCATCTCGTGGCCGTTCGGCCTCTACGACTGCGCCGCGCAGTCCGACGGCGCCGCCGCCGCCGTCATCACGCGGCGCGAGCTCGCCAAGGGCTACCGCGACGACTACATCCTCGTGCGGGCGATCGGCATCGCCCTCGCGCCGAATCCGCAGGAGGACCCGAGCTTCGACTTCCTGCGCTGGAAGGCGACGGAGATGGCCGCGCGGCAGGTCTATGCCCAAGCCGGCATCACGAACCCGCGCAAGGAGATCGACCTCGCGCAGGTCCACGACTGCTTCACGCTGACCGAGCTGCTCGCCTACGAGGACCTCGGCTTCTGCGAGAAGGGCTCGGCGAAGGAGCACGTGAAGAGCGGCGTCTTCGAGCTGGGCGGCGAGCTGCCGGTCAACACCGACGGCGGCCTCAAGACCTTCGGCCACCCGACCGGCGCCACCGGCGTCCGAATGATCTACGAGAACTACAAGCAGCTCCAGGGCAAGGCGGAGAAGCGCCAGGTGAAGCGCGCGAACGTGGCGCTGTCGCACAACATCGGCGGCGCGCCGCAGGCGTGCGGCATCTGCATCGTCGCGACGCCGTGACGCCGAGGCCGTGAGCCCGCCCGAGCGGCTCGCGGCCGATGCCGTCGTCGTCGGAAGCGGCGCCGGCGGCGGTCCCGCGGCCGCCGTGCTCGCGGAGTCCGGCCGGCGCGTGATCGTGGTCGAGGCCGGCCCGCGGCTCGAAGCCGGCGACTTCACCGGCGACGAGGGCGAGATGACGGCGCGCCTGTGGAAGGTGGCGTCGACCGCCGACACGACCATGAACCTCTATGCCGGCGCATGCGTCGGCGGCTCGACGGTCATCAACGACGCGCTCTGCTTCCGGCCGGCACCGGAGGTGCTCGCCGAGTGGCGCGACGCCCACGGCCTCGCCGGGCTCACCGACGCCGCGTGGGCGCCGTTCGTCGAGCGCGCGTGGACCGACGTTCACGCCGAGGCGACCGGGCCGGATCATCTGAACCGCAACGCCCGCCTGCTGGCCCTGGGCGCCAGACGGCTCGGCTGGTCGGCGTCGGCGACGCCGCGGAGCGTGCGCGACTGCGCGAACCTGGGCCTGTGCAACTACGGGTGCCCCAGCAACGCCAAGCAGTCGACGCTGGTCACGTACGTGCCGCGGGCCGAGCGCGCGGGTGCGCGCACGCTCGCCGGCACGCGCGCGCTGCGCGTTCGCATCGAGGCGGGCGTCGCACGCGGCGTCGACGCCGCCCGCGCGGACGGCACGCAGGTCGCGATCGACGCGCCGCTCGTCTGCGTCGCCGCGGGCGTGCTCGAAACGCCGGCGTTGCTCCTGCGCAGCGGCGTCGGCGGGCGCGCGGGGCAGGGGCTGCAGTTCCATTCCAGCGTCCACGTGACGGCGCGTTTCGCCGAGCCGGTGCACGGCTACTACGGGCCGACGATGGCGTGGGCCGTCGACGAGCTGTCCGACGTGCACGGGCACCGCGGGCCCGGTGCCATGATCGAGAGCGTCACGGTGCACCCGATCGTCGCGGCATCGGCGCTGCCCGGGTTCGGCGCAGCCCACGCCGAGACCATGGCGGCGCTGCCGAATCTCGCCCGTGCGCTCGTCGTGATCCACGATCGCACGCGCGGCACGATCGGCGCGGAGGGTGCCGTGCGATACGAGCTCGCGCCCGAGGACCTGGAGCGCCTGTGGGCGGGCATGGTCGGCGCCGCGAGCTGCTACCTCAACGCCGGCGCCGAGGAGGTGCTGCTGCCCATCAACGGGACGGAGCCGATCCGTCGCGAGGCGGACCTGGCGGCGATGAAGACGCGGCCGCTTCGGCCGAGCGATCTCGCCCTCCTGTACGCCGTGCACCTCTTCGGCGGGGCGGCGATGGCGGGGTCGCCCGCGCAGGGCGCGTGCGATGCGTCCGGCGCGGTGTTCGGCGTGCGCGGGCTCTACGTCGCCTGCGCCTCGAGCCTGCCGTCGGCGACCGGCGTCAATCCGCAGATCACGGTGATCGCGAACGCGCTCCGCATCGCCGAGGGGATCGTGCGAGGGCCGGCGTGAGCGCGCTCCCGGCCGAGCTCCGCATGGCTGCGGCGTCGCTCGATCGCCGGACGTTCCTTCGTCTCGCCGGCGTCGCGGCGGCGACCGGCATCGTGCCGACCGGATGTGGCGGGGTCCCCGACGGCCTCGCGCCGCCACCCGAGGTGACGCTCGCGGTGCTCTCGCCCCGCACCTACGCCGTGTTCACGGCGGCGGCGATGCGCATCGTCGGGCCGCGCGGCGCCGAGCTCATCGCCGCTCGACGCGTCGACGTCGGGCGGCTCGCCGACGCATGGCTGGTGGCCGCGCCGAGCGTCGCGGGCCCGCTCGCGCAGGCGCTGCTCGTGCTCGAGTTCGGCGTCTGGCCCCTGGTCGCGAAGGTGCGGCCGTTCACGTCGCTCCCCCCCGACGCGCAGGACGGCGTGCTCGCGGAGTGCATGACCTCTCGGCTCGAGCTGAAGCGCTCGGTGTTCCGCGGCATCCGGTCGCTGGCCCTGCTCACGTTCTACGGCTCGCCGGCGACGCGACCGCTGACGGCCTACCCCGGCCCCTTCGGCACGGGGAGCGTGACCATCGCCGACGCGATGCGCGACTAGGAAGCCGACCCGAGACTCCGTCTTGGGTCGGTATCCTAGACCTCGCGATCGATCACCATCGCGATCGCCTCGCCGCCGCCGAGGCAGAGGGTGGCGAGACCCCGGCGGAGATCACGCTGCTCCAGGGCGTGGAGCAGCGTCACCAGCACGCGGGCACCGCTGGCGCCGATCGGATGGCCGAGGGCGATCGCGCCGCCGTGCACGTTGACGCGCGCCTGGTCGAGGCCGAGCGCGCGCATACAGGCGATGGCGACGACCGCGAACGCCTCGTTGATCTCGTACAGATCGATGTCCGTCGTGGACAGGCCGGCGCGCTCCAGCACCTGCCGCACGGCGTCGACGGGTGCGATCGGGAACTCGGCCGGTGCGCGTCCGGCGCTCGCCGTCGCGACGATGCGGGCCCGCGGCGCGAGGCCGTGCCGTTTGCACGCCGCCTCGCTCGCGACCAGCGCCGCCGCGGCGCCGTCCGCAATGGTGGATGCGTTCGCGGCGGTGATCGTGCCGCCGGCCTCGAAGGCGGGCTTCAAGCTCCCGATGCGATCGAAGTCGACACGCGCCGGCTCCTCGTCGGTGTCGACTCGCGTGGACCCGCGCCGTCCCGGAATCTCGACCGCGACGATCTCGTCGCGAAAGCGGCCCTCGGCGATCGCGGCCTGCGCCCGGCGGTAGCTCTCGGTCGCGTACGCGTCCTGGGCGGCGCGCGACACGTCGTGGCTCTTGGCGCAGCGCTCGGCCGCGCTGCCCATGTGGAAGTCGTCGTACGGGTCCCACAGGCCGTCGTGGATCATCGCGTCGACGACGCGCCCGTGGCCGAGCCGATACCCCGCGCGCGCCTGCGGCAGGAGGTAGGGCGCGTTGCTCATGCTCTCCATGCCGCCGGCGACGACGACCTCGGCTTCGCCCAGCCGGATCGCCTGGGCGGCGAGGCCGATCGCCACCAGGCCCGAGCCGCACACCTTGTTCACGGTGAGCGCGCCGTGCGAGGTCGGAATGCCCGCGCCGATCCCCGCCTGCCGCGCCGGGGCCTGCCCGAGCCCGGCCCCGATGACGTTGCCCATGATCACCTGCTCGACCGCGTCCGCGGGGATGCGGCTCCGCTCGACCGCGGCGCGCACCGCCGCGGCGCCGAGCGCCGGTGCGGCGAGCGCGGAGAGCGTTCCGGCGAAGCTCCCGATCGGCGTGCGGGCGGTCGCGACGACGAACGCATGCGACATGGCCCGGATTAGGCCGCAGCGCCGCGGCGCTCGCAACTCGGGCGCCCGGGTGGCGTAGTGGACGCATGGGACGGCTCTTCGCGGGAATCGGGGCCACCGCCGGCGGCTGGGTCGGCTGGATCATCGGCGCCAAGGTCGGCTTCATGACCGCCTACATGGTGAGCATCCTCGGTACCGCCGCCGGCGTGTACTACGGCCGCCGCTTCGCCGACTCGATCCTCGACTGAGCGTCGCCCCGTCGTCGTGTTGGAGGGTGTCGCCGGCCGTGGCATGAGGGCACGACGCCGCCATGGCGAACGAGGTACGCACACCGGAGGTCGTGGGCAGCTACTCCGCGGAGCGGCTGTTCTCGAAGCTCGGTCGCTTCGCCCGCGTCGCGGGGCGCTTCGTCGTCGAGCGCGCGCTGCGGCTCTACTACGCCGCCCAGCATCCGGGGACGCCGGAGTGGGCGAAGCGCGTCATCTACGCGGCGCTCGCGTACTTCGTCATCCCGATCGACGTCATCCCCGATTTCGTGCCTGCGATCGGCTACACCGACGATCTCGGGACGATGCTGGTGGCGCTCCTCATCGTGAGCGTCTACGTGACGCCCGACGTGAAGGCCAAGGCGCGCGCGAAGGTGCACGACTGGTTCGGCTCGTGAGCGACCCGCGCGTCATCCTGCACGCCGACATGGACGCGTTCTACGCGTCCGTCGAGCAGCGCGACCGTCCCGAGCTGCGCGGGCGTCCGGTCATCGTCGGCGGCACCTCCGGGCGCGGCGTCGTCATGGCCGCGTCGTACGAGGCGCGTCGCTACGGCGTCCACTCGGCCATGCCGACGGCCCAGGCGCGGAAGCTCTGCCCGGAGGGCGTGTTCGTACGCGGCGACATGGCGAAGTACCGCCGCGTCGGCGCCGAGATCCGCACCATCTTCGAGACCGTCAGCCCCGAGGTGGAGCCGCTCTCGATCGACGAGGCCTTCATCGACGTGTCCGCGTCGGAGCGGCTCTTCGGCGAGCCGCTGGCCATCGGCCGCCTCGTGAAGGACCGCGTGCGGGCGGCGACGGAGCTCACCGTCTCGGTCGGCATCGGGCCGGCGAAGATGATCGCGAAGATCGCGAGCGACGTCTCGAAGCCGGACGGGCTCTACGAGGTGCGGCCCGACCAGGTGCGCGCCTTCCTCGATCCGCTGCCCGTCGGGCGACTGTGGGGCGTCGGGCCGGTCACGCGCGCCGTACTCGAGCGCCGCGGCATTCGCACGATCGGCGATCTCGCGGCCCTGGACGATGCGGCCCTGCGCCGCGTGGCGGGCCCCGCCGCGGAGCATCTGCGGCAGCTCGCGCGGGGCGAGGACCCGCGCGCGGTCGAGCCCGATCGCGAGGCCAAGTCGTACGGCGAGGAGAACACGTTCGGCGCGGACGTGCGCGACGACGACGTCGTCCGCCCGACCATCATCGCGCATGCGGAGGCGGTCGCGCGGCGCCTGCGTCACGACGGCGTGCGCGGGCGCGTCGTCGTACTGAAGATGAAGCTCGCCGAGCGCATCGGGCCCGGCAAGTTCCGCCTGCTCACGCGGCGCACGACGCTCGGCGCGCCGACCGACGACGGCAAGGTCCTGTCGGACGCGGCGCTCACGCTGTGGGACGCGCATCGGCCGCGCGGCGCGATCCGCCTGGTCGGCGTCGCGGCGAGCGGGATCGTCGCGAGCGGCGCCCGACAGCTCGGGCTCTTCGCCCCCGGCGTCGATCGCCGCGCGGCGCTCAACACGGCGCTCGACCGGCTGGTCGCGCGGTTCGGGGACGACGCGGTCGCGCGCGGCGGCGCACACGTCGAAAAGGACCTGACCGGGAGCCTCAAGCGGGGTATGTGAGGCCATGATCCGAACGTTCGGCCCCGTCGCCGCGGTGGTCGCGCTGGTCGCCGTCGTGCTCCTTGCGGGGTGCGCGCGGCGAGCGCCGAAGCCGGCTCCGCGTCCCGCGCCCAGCACGCCTGCGGCGCGCCCACCGGCGCCGCCGGTGGATGCCGCCGTGTCCGACATCGCGACCGGCGGCACGTGGGAGGAGGGCGGCCGCTCGGGCATCTTCCGCGTCGTCGTACGGAGCGGCGGGCGCCGGAACATGCGCAGCGAGGTCGTGCTCGAGTGGCTGCAGTGGGAGGAGCAGGGCGAGCAGCCGACGCCGGCCAAGAGCGTCACGATCGAGGAGCTGGGGCGCGGTGGCATCGTCGTCACGAACAGCCGCGTCGAGAGCGAGGAGGGGCGGACCGTCGTGAAGCTCGGCCTCGCGAACCCGTACACGGGCGCGGCCGGCGAAGCCCGGGTCTGGCCAGGCGCCATCGGGAAGTACCGCGTGAAGATCAAGTGGGCGGAGCAGGAGCAGTAGCCGCGCCGCTCGTCATCCGGCGGGCCGCCGGGTATTCTCCGACCCCATGCCGGGCGTGACGCGCGTCGTGCTCGCGGCCTGGGCCGCGGCCGTCTACGCGGTCTACTGGCTCGGCTACCTGCGAGGACAACCGTGATCGACGTCGCGCTGCTCGCGGTGATCCTCACCGCGAGCGCCGCGGCCGGGCTCGTCGCACTGCGCACGGCGGATGCGCTGCCGGCGGAGGAGAGCGATCATCTGCTGGCCGGGCTCGCGGCGGGCCTCGGCCTCGCGAGCATGGTCGCCCTGGGCCTGGCGGCGCTCCAGATGCTGCGGCCGCTCCCGCTCACCGTCGCCGGAGCGGCCGCGCTCGTGGCGGGCGGCAGGACGCTCGTGCGCGCACTCGGGGCCGTGCGGCTTCCACGCGGCGGCCTCGCGTGGGTGCTCGTCGCCATCTGCGGGCTCGTCCTGCTCGCCGAAGCGCCGACGTGGTTCGCGCCGCCCGTCGGTGGCGATCAGACGAAGTATCACCTCGCCTTCCCGCGGCTGTACGCGGAGGCGGGCGGGCTCGTCGCGACCCCGTGGTCGTTCTGGGGCCAGCAGCAATGGCTGCAGAACTTCCTGTTCGCGATCGCCTACGCGGTGCGCGGCGAGGACCTGGCCCGCCTCGTGAACGCCGTCGCGGGCGTCATGGCGGCGCTCGGTCTCGCGACGCTCGCACGCCGTCACCTCGGCGGGGGGCTCGGCGTCCTCGCCGGTGCGCTCTTCTTCACCATGCCGATGACGTGGTCGCAGATGACGCGTTCGGGCGCCGACATGAGCGTCGTCCTGTACGCGGCGCTCGCGACCAGCGCGTGGCTCGACTGGGCGGCGAGCGGGCGCGCCGGCGATCTGCGGCGCACGGCGGTGTTCGCCGGCTTCGGCGGCGCGTCGAAGGTGATGGGGCTTCTCGTGCCGACGCTGGTCGGCATCGGCGTCCTCGTCGTGCTCGTGCGCCGGCGCCGGCCGCTCGGCCGTCGCATCGCGGACGCGCTCGCCTACGGCGTCATCGCGCTCGTGCTGCTCGCGCCGTGCTACGTGCGCAACGCGATCGACACCGGCAATCCCCTCTATCCGTTCGGCCAGGGCGCGTTTCCGGGACGCCACTGGAGCGCCGAGGCCGCCGCCTACCTCGACACGTACTACGACCAGTACCGCACCCGGGAAGCCGGCGATCGCGGTGGGAAGCCGTACGTGGGCCTGGAGGTGCTGCGCTTCCCGTGGGATCTCACGATGCATCCCGAGTCGTTCGAGAACGGCAAGCGGCAGGGCCAGGACGTGAGCCCGTTCCCGCTCGCGTTCGCGCCAGCGGTGCTCCTGCTCGTGCGGTCGCGATGGCAGGCGCCGGCGATCGGGGCGATCGGCGTCGCCTACGGCGCGATCATCGCCGCAGGCGCGTGGGCGCATCCCCGCTACGTCCTGCCCGGGACGGCGCTCGTGATGACGGCGGCGGTCGCCGGGGCGGAGGCGCTCGTGGGCCGCCGGCTGCTCGGGTGGATCGTGCTCGGTACGGTGCTCGGCGACGTCGCGCTCACCTCGCGCATGCTGCGACCGATGTGGCCCGATCAGGTGCGGGTCGCGTTCGGCCGCATGTCGCCGGACGCGTTTCTCGCCGCCTATTCCGATCGCTACCTCTTCTGGCGCGAGGCGAATCGCGCCGTGCCGCCGGCCGGGAAGGTGGTGGTGCTGGAGAAGATCCCGCATCCGTACTACATCGACCGCCCCTTCGTGCTGCTCTCGTACCTGGAGCAGGGCATGGTCGACTTCCGCACCGTGACGACGCCCGACGCACTGCTCGACACCCTGCGCGCCCTCGGCGCCACGCACGTCGCCGTCGACGTGAAGGGGCTCGACGCGGCGGCCGATCCCTTCGAGCAGCGCGTGACGACGCTGTGGCGTGCCACGACGGATCGGCTGGGCGCGCCGGTGCTCGCCGCCGGCGGCTATGCGCTCTACGTCGCGCCGGGAGCCCCGCGTGGCTGAGAAGGCGACGCCCGGTCCCCCGCGCTTCGTGCGGGACGCGCTTCGCGTGCTCGGCGGTCAGGTCGCCATGACCGCCATCGGCATGTTGACCGGCGTCATCACGGCGCGCTGGCTCGGACCGCAGAACCGCGGGCTCTTCCAGCTCCTGACCCTGCTCCCGACCACGCTCTCGAACTTCGTGAAGCTCGGCATCCCGCAGGCGAGCGTCTACTTCATGCGCCGCAAGGGCGCGTCGGCGTCGGCCGTCGCGTCGAACTCGCTGTGGTTCGCCTTCACGATGGGCACCGCGATCGCCGTCGTGGCGTGGATCTGGCGCGACTGGATGCTCGCCAAGATCCTGAAGGAGTGCCCGGCGTCGCTCGTGCTCCCGACGCTCGCGCTCGTGCCGTTCGCGCTCCTGCAGTTCTACCTCCTGGGCGTCGCCCAGGCACAGGAGCGGTTCCACGAGTACAACATCCGCCAGATCGTGCCGAACCTGCTCTCGCTGGTCGGCATGTTCGTCGTGCTGGTCGTGATGAAGCGGGGGCTCGTGGCGGCCGTTCTCGCACAGGCCGCCATCGTCGTCTTCACGTCGATCTGGCTGACGGTGCGCGTGCATCGCGAGGCGCCGCTCCAGGTGCGGATGGACACGCGCCTCCTGCGCGACATGCTGGGCTTCGGCTCCAAGTCCTACGTCCAGACCCTCGCCGCGACGCTGCACTTGCGGATCGACCAGTACCTGCTCGCCTATCTCCGGAGCCCCGCCGACGTCGCCTTCTACATGATCGGGGTCAACATCGTGAGCCTGCTCCTGAAGATCCCCGACGCGACCGGCACGGTGCTGTTCCCGCGTCTGGCCGGCTCCGAGCAGCGCGAGGCCGAGCTGGCGACGACGCGGGTCTGCCGGAACACCCTCTTCTTGACGGCGCTCGGCGCGCTCGGGCTCGCGATCGCGGGACCGATCGGCATCCCGCTCCTCTACGGCCACAAGTTCGACCGTGCGATCCGCCCGATGCTGATCCTCTTGCCGGGCGCGCTCCTGATGGCGCTCTACCAGATCCTCTCGCGCCAGTTCACGAGCCGCGCCAAGCAGGAGGTGAACATCTTCGCGGCCGTGACGGCCCTCGTGCTGAACGTCGGTCTCAACTTCCTCCTCGACCCCCGCTTCGGCCCGGAGGGCGCCGCGCTCGCCAACGGGATCTCGTACGGCACCGCGTCGCTCATCCTGCTCTACGCGTTCGTGCGGGAGTCGGGGCTCGGGCTCCGCGAGACGCTGCTCGTCCGGCGAACCGACTTGGGCGATCTCGCACGGGCCGCGCGGCGCATGGCGCGCCGCATGCCCGGTCTCGCCGCCCTCAGGTCGTAGGCGCCGGACGGGCGCGGATGCCGGCGACGCGACCGAGGTTGCGGCCGAGACGTCCGGCGATGCGGGAGACGTCGAGCAGGCCAGGACGCGGATCGTCGAGCGTGAGCGTGTCCATCCACTCGCGGAACGTGAGCGCGCGCCAGAGCTCCTTCGCGATCTCGCCTGCGGGCGTCCGCTCCGCGGGCGGCAGGCCGAGCCACTCCTTCAACCAGAGGAGGTCGAGCCGCCAGTTCCGGCACGCGATGCCGACGCGGAAGTCGGGCGGGAAGTCGCGCTTGCCCTCGACCAGCACCTGGTAGAGCCAGTACGGATAGTCGGCGCCCGCCGCGACGGTGAGCGGCAGCGCCGCCCAGAAGCGCGCGTTGAAGTCGTGGAAGATCCACTCGCCCGTCTGCGCGTTCAGGCGGAACTCCAGCATGAGGACGCCGGTGTAGCCGAGCGCGCGGACGTACTTGCGCGTGTCCTCGAGCATCCCCGGGTGGACCGGCGCGCTCACCCGGTAGGGCGCCGACGAGTACGTCCGTCCCTCGTGCAGCCGCAGGTGCTGGAAGGCGTGGACGACCTCGCCGTCGGCGCACAGCACGTCGATGCCGCCGCCGTCGCCCTCGAAGTACTCCTCGATGAGGACGTCGTCGGCGCGCCCTTCGAGGATGCGCAGGAACTCGCGCAACCCCGCCTCGTCGCGCGCGACGCGGGTGCGCCGGCGGTCGCCGAGGTCCTCCGCGCGGAACGACGAGCGCGCTTTCACCACCACGGGCAGCCGGAAGTCGCGCAGCACCGCCGCGGGATCGGCGGGCACGCGCAGGATCGCGTAGCGCGGGCAGCGCACGCCGAGCGCCTTGCAGACCTCGTAGCTCTTCAGCTTGTCGTAGCCGATCTCGAACGCCTTCTCGCTCAAGAGGTAGAACTTCGCGTGCGGCTCGAGGTCGGCGCGATGCTCCTGGAGCGGGATGATGGTCGGGTCGTTGGTGGGGATCACGAGGTCGAAGGACTCCCGCCGGCAGAGCGCGATCAGCGCCTTCTTCCACGCGTCGTCCTCGGGCGAGTAGGGCGGCAGCTCGTGCACGGCGGCGACGTATCGCGAGCGCAGGGCCACGGCATCGCGCGGGCACCACGCGACGTGGACCTCGATGTCCTTGCGGCCGAGCGAGCGGATGACCGTGAGGAAGCTCGAATCGCTCTTGCCGAGGACGAGCACCTTGCGCGTGGCGCTCTCGGGGCTCACGGGCGGGATCCGGTCGGGGAGTCGAGGATCTCGTCGAACACGCGTTCGACGGCGCGCGCATGGGCGTGGATGTCGAAGACCGCGGCGACGCGGGCGCGCGCGGCACGCGCCATGGCGGCGCGTCGTGCGGGATCGCGAAGGAGGGTCGCGATGGCGGCGGCGAGCGCGCCCGCGTCGCGCGGCGGAACCAGCAGGCCCGTCTCGCCGTCGGCGACGATCTCGGTGGGTCCGCCCTCCCGCGGCGCGATCACCGGACGCCCGACGGCCATCGCTTCCAGCAGCACGCGGCCGAAGGGCTCGCGGTTGGAGGCGTGGATCACGACGTCCATGGCGTCCATGCAGGCCGCGACGTCGCGCCGCGCGCCGGTGAGGATCACGTGCCCGGCGAGGTCGGGCTCGGCGATGCGCGCCCGCAGGCGCGCCGCGTACTCGGCGCCGAACTTGTGCACGCCGCCCACGACCAGGCAGCGCAGCTCCGGCATGTCGCGGCGTGCGCGCGCGACCGCCTCGGCGACCAGGAGCTGCCCCTTCCATTCCTGGATGTGGCCGACGATGCCGACCAGCGGCGCGCCGTCCGGAATGCCGAACTCGCGGCGCACGGCCGCGCCGCCGCCGGACGCGAAACGCGTCGGGTCGATCCCGTCGTAGATGGTGACGAAGCGGCGCGCGTGCACGCGGCGCGCGCGGTAGTGCGCCGCGATCTCGTCGGTCATGGTGATCGCGACCGCGATCCAGCGCGACAGGAAGCGATCCACCGGCCCGATGCGGCGAAACCCCTTGAAGTGGCACACGACGGGCACGCCCGTGCGGGCTGCCGCGACCACCGTCGCGAGGTTCGAGTTGAGGCCGCTCGCGAGGTAGACGAGCGCCGGGCGCTCGCGACGGAAGAGGGCATGGAGCTCGCGCGCCCGCGGCACGACGACCGTGAAGACCTGCACGCCGCGGCGGAGCGTGCGCAGGAGCGAGGTGGCGAGCGTCACCGGCCCCGCGTCGCTCCGCGGGTCGAGGACGTGGATCGTCGTGTCCGGGAGCGAGAGGCCGGGCTTCGACTCTGCCAGCACGAGCGCGGGCTCGTAGCGCCGCCGGTCGAGGTAGGGCAGCAGCTCGAGGATGCCCGTCAGCGAGCCGCCGACCACGCCACCCAGGCTGCCTTCGACGAACAGCACGTGGCGGGGCGCCGTCGCGGGCGCCGGCGGCGCGTCGTCTCTCGCGGGCTGCATGCCGGGGGCGAAATGTATGTCCCGGCCTCGGGCGGGGTCAAACATCGACGCGCGTCGCGACGAGCAGACCCTCGCGGGAGTCGACACGCATCACGAAGTCGAACGTGTCGAGCCGCAGGCAATGCTCGACGTCGGCGCGGGGGAAGTCCTCGGAATCCTCCTCGAATCGGGCGCCGGCGCCGCCGTGCACGAGGTCGCGCAGGAGCGCCGTCTCGTCGAGCGGCCGGCCGGTGAGGCGCGCCTCGATGAGGTCGGCGCAGGCATCGTCCTCGGCCGCCGGGCGCTCGGCGCGCATGCCCATGGCGACGAGGGAGAGGAGCTCCGGCGCCGCCCGACGGACGTAACGGACGATGGCGGCGGCGCACACGAAGCTGCCGAGCAGGATCGTCTCGGCGTTCCGCGCCGCGACGACGCCCTGCGTGCCGGCGCTCGTTCGCTGGATCAGGCGGCGGCCGGCGAGGTCGGCGCGCGCGATGGCGCTCGTCGAGTTGCCGAAGTCGAAGCCGTCGACGCGCCGTCCGTGCACCTCGCCCATGAGACGAGCCTCGGGCCAGCGCCGCCGGAGCGCGAAGGCGTCTTCCACCCCGCCCACCAGCACGACCTCCGTTGCGCCGCGATCGAACGCATGGGCCGCCGTGCTGAAGGCACGGAAGACGTCAATGATGACGGTGAGCCCGCGCGCTCTCCGGGCGCCGTCGAGCAGCTGCAGCCTTTGAATCCGCATGCATCAAGAGCAGCGTGTCGGCCCGCAGACCCTGACGGATGGTCTCGACCGAGATGACGTCGCGCGGCGGGATGTTGCCCAGGTTCACGTTCGGCCCGAAGTGCTTCACGAGCCACACCTGCTGGTGCTTCTGCGGAGCCTCGAACATCACGCGGCCGGGATTGATCTGCGCTTCGATCTCCTGGATGAGGCCGGCCTTCACCTCGCCGGTGCCCTGGTAGATGCCGACCGTGCCGGACTCGCGCCCCTCGCAGATCACCTTCCACGCGCCGGCCGCGAGCTCCTCCTTGATGTCCTTCACCCAGCGCGCGGGCGCGACGACGTTCGTGCGATCCTTGCGCCCGACTTCGGAGAACACGGTGAAGTGCCGCGACAGGCGCTCGATGTACTTGAGCTTCTCGGTGCGCGAGATCTCGATGACGCCGTCGGACACCTCGACGTGCTCGAAGCCGTGGTCCTTCAGGAACGCGATGTACTCCGGGAGCTGCTTCTTCACGACCGCGAGCTCGAACAGGCTCCCGCCGCAGCACACGTCGATGTCGTGGCGGCGATAGGTCTCGAGCTTGGCGTCGAGGTTCTGGACGATGACCGACGTCGCCCAGCCGAACTTCACGATGTCGACGAAGTCGGCCGCAACCTCGAGCATGCTCTCGATCTCGGCCGTCGACAGGCCCTTGTCGAGCACCTGGGTCAGGCCGGTCTTGCGGGGCTTGCGCTTGCGGTCGGTGATGCCGAACAGCGGGGCCCGTCCGTTTCTCAGCACGGCTCGAAAAATTCCTCTGATCCGGTCCGGTAGTCAAGCATCTCCGCACATCCTGCGCCGAATTGTGGGGTGCGATTACTCATGGTACCTGGAAGTCGCTTCGCGGTGTGCGTTGGGGCGTGCCCAGAGGTAGAGGTCGATGATGCGGTTGCTCGTAGTGGCGGTGGGGGTGCTCCTGGGGACGGGACTCGCGCGTGCCCAGACGCGGATCGTGCTCGACGAGATCCTCGGCAGCTGGCTCGGCGACGACGAGATGCAGTACGTCGAGCTGCGCATGCTCGACGCGGGGCAGAACGCCGTCGCGAACGTCGGTGCGCTCGTCTTCGACGACGCGACGGGCTCGAGTGAGGGGCGTCGCACCGCCATCCTCACGCAGAACGTCGCGCGCGGGGTCGTGAACGCCAAGATCCTGGTGGCATCGGCGAAGGCGGGCGACGCCGCCGGGGTGGAGCCGGACTTCGTGCTGCCGGCCGGGTTCCTGCGCCCGCGCAACGGGCGGGTGTGCTACGCGGTCGTCACGAGCAGCGGGTTCGCACCCGTCGATTGCATCGCGTACGGGACGTTCACGGGCGACAATTTCGCCTTCGGCGTGCCGACGCGCGTGACGCCCGACAATCGCGTGCTGCGGCGGACTCAGCTCACCGGGAAGAACCGGGCGGACTGGACCGGCGCCCTCGATCCGGTGCTCGAGAGCAACGCCGGCAAGACCGGCCCCCTGCCGCCGACCCTGTGCGGCGACGAGATCATCTCGCAGGGCGAGGAGTGCGACGGTAGCGCGCTCGGCGGGGCCACGTGCGCGTCGCTCGGCTTCGTCAAGGGCAAGCTCGCCTGCGTGCAGTGCCACTACGACACGAGCGCGTGCACGCTGTGCGGCAACGATGCGATCAACGGCAAGGAGGAGTGCGACGGTGGCGATCTCGGCGACCGCACGTGCGAGTCGATCGGCTATGCCGGGGGCGAGCTCGCCTGCACCGAGACCTGCTCGCTGACGCTCGCGGGCTGCGACCCCGCGTTCTTCGTGCCCGGCGGCGGCCCCCGCAAGACCGACTGCCTGGGCGAGTGGCGGCTCGCCAGCACGACCGGTGGGCCGAACGAATCGGGCGTGCTCCCGCCGCGGCAGAAGTGCCGCGACGGCGACCCGGGCTGCGACGGCGACGGCGCGCGCAACGGCACCTGCGTCTTCACGGTCGCGGCGTGCTTCAACCGGGCCGACGCCCGCTTCGCGAAGTGCAGCCCCGCCGCGGTCGGGAGCTGGAGCCTCGCGGGCAAGGTCGATCCGGCCGACGCCGGGGTCACGGCGCTGCTCGCGTCCGTCGCCGCGCTCGCGCCGTCGACCGTCGCCGGTGCCGCCGTCACCTTCTCTCCGCCGCTCACGGCGCTCGGCGCGTGCGCTGCCGACGTGACGATCGCGGTGCCGGTGCGAAGGCGGCTCACGCTGCGGGCGCGCACGATGGGTACGGGCAGCGGACTGCGCGACGCCGACACCCTCAAGCTCGCCTGCGTCCCCTGAGCGATCCGCTCGGACAAGCCTCGCAACGAGAGAGGGATTGACCCGACGCTCGGCTTCGCCTAATTTTCGCCTCGTGATCAAGGGACGGGGCACCGACGCGGCGCCGCCCAACCGCTACGACGAGCTGCACGTCGAGCTGGAGCCCGATCCCGACACCGGCCGCACCCTGCCGGAGAAGGTCGCGACGCACTACTACCGCGACGCGAGCCGCACCGTCCTGGCGGAGAATCACAGTCCAGACGTGCCGTTCCGATGGAGCCTCAATCCGTATCGCGGTTGCGAGCACGGCTGTGGCTACTGCTACGCCCGCCCGTCGCACGAGCAGCTCGGCTTCAACGCCGGGATCGACTTCGAGACCCGCATCATGGTGAAGCCCGACGCGCCCGAGCTGCTGCGGAAGACGTTTCTGGCACCGCGTTGGGAGCCCGAGCTCGTATCGCTCTCGGGCAACACCGACTGCTATCAGCCGGTCGAGCGCACGCTCGGGATCACGCGCCGTTGCCTCGAGGTGTTCGCGGAGTTCCGCAACCCGGTCGGCGTGGTCACGAAGTCGGCCCTCGTCGCGCGCGACGCGGACCTGCTCGGCCAGCTCGCGCGCCACGGGGCGGCGCACGTGTTCTGCTCGATCACGACGCTCGACGCCGAGCTCGCCGGTCGGCTGGAGCCGCGCGCCGCGCGGCCGCATCGCCGGCTCGACGCCATCGCGAGCCTCACGGCGGCGGGCGTCCCGACGGCCGTCCTGATCGGGCCCGTGATTCCCGGGCTCAACGACGAGGAGATCCCGCGCATCCTCGAAGCCGCCGCCAAGGCCGGCGCGCGCAGCGCCTCGTGGGTGCTGCTGCGGCTGCCGACGCCCCTCGACGCGATCTTCGAGGGCTGGCTCGGCGATCACTTCCCCGAGAAGAAGAGCCGCGTCCTGCATCGCATCCGCGACACGCGCGGCGGCGCCATCAGCAGCGCGCAGTTCGGTCGGCGCATGCGGGGGCAA
Organism: Candidatus Eisenbacteria bacterium; assembly: GCA_035577985.1. Lineage (NCBI taxonomy): Bacteria > Candidatus Eiseniibacteriota > Candidatus Eiseniibacteriota bacterium. The sequence continues at coordinate 36,673 of DATJZY010000014.1, read as the reverse complement.
GGACCCTACGCCGAGCAGATCGCGCAGCTCTTCCGGGTGGGTGCCCGCCGTCACGGCCTCGACGAGCCGCTGCCGCCGCTGCGGACCGACGCCTTCCGCCGCCCGCCGCAGGCGGGCGAGCAGCAGCGGCTCTTCTAGAACCCCGACCCGAGCCACGGCTCGGGTCGGAAGAGGACGCGAGGGTGGAGCCTTCGGTGGCTCGCGCGGGCGGGGTGCCGCGGCCGGCGGAGCCGGCGCGGCATGCTGGGTACGCGCGGCGATGCCGCTCGACCGGCGCCCTCACCCACGCACGCAGTCGCAGTCATGCGGAGCTCCCGCCCGCCCCGCAGCGTGGCGCATGCGGACCAGGCCGCGCGCGGCACTCAAGTGCCCGGTTTACCGAGGGGCCCCGCTTCGCCTACCATCTGGCACGCCGGTTGCCCTAGGAGACGCTCAAGACGGACATGGCGCTCATCGGATTCATCGTCGCCCTGTGCCTCTTCAAGCACTTCATGCGGCAGTATCGGGGATACGCGCGGCGGATCGGGCAGGACGACAGCCCGTGGGGGTGCGGCGCCTCGTCCAAGCACCACACCAAGTGGGAGCGCGACTGGACGCGCGACTGGGAGCGGCACAAGCGCCGGGCCGAGCGCGAAGCACGACGCTGGGCTCGCCGCTACGGCTATCCGACCCCGGAGACGGCGCAGACCGCGCCGCCACCGCCGCCGCCCCCGAAGACCGAGCTCACCGACGAGGAGATCCTGCGTCGCGCGCGCGTCCGCGCCGGGCACGAGGTGGCCTTCTACGCGCACCTGCAGAGCTACCTCGCCGTCATCGCGTTCCTGGCGCTGATCAACGTCTTCACCAGCTGGTATCCGTGGTTCCTGTGGCCCGCGCTCGGGTGGGGCATCGGGCTCGTCGCGCACTACATGGCGGTCTTCGGATCGCGGCGCCTGAAGGAGCGGTATTTCGATCCCGCCGTCGCGCGTGAGGTGCAGCGCGAGAAGGCGGTGTTCCAGACCGAGAAGCAGGCCGACCTCTCGGAGCTCACGTCGACGATCGCGCACGAGATCCGCAACCCCATCGCGGCCGCGAAGTCGCTCGTCCAGCAGATGGGTGAGGATCCCGGATCGGTCGAGCACGTCGAGTACGCGAAGGTCGCCATCGACGAGCTCGATCGCGTCGAGCGGCGCATCTCGCACCTCCTCAAGTACGCCAAGGAGGAGGACTACGCGTTCCAGCACGTGAACCTCGCCACGATCGTCGATGCGTCGCTGACCCAGATGAAGAGCAAGCTCGAAGGCGCGAAGGTCGCCGCCGTGCGCCACTACATCACGGGTCCGACCGTCAACGCCGATCCGGAGAAGCTGAAGTCGGTCTTCGTCAACATCATCGACAACGCCATCGACTCGTTCGCGAACGTGGCCGAGGGACGCCGGATCGAGTGCTCACTCGAGAACGGCGGCCGGAACGCGACGGTGCGCATCCGCGACAACGGGGCGGGCATCTCGAAGGAGCGGCTCGATCGCATCTTCAACCCCTTCTTCACGACCAAGGACCACGGCACCGGGCTCGGCATGGCCATCGCGAAGAAGATCGTCGAGGCGCACACGGGCACGATCGAGGTCGAGAGCGCGGTCGGGCGCGGCACCGAGTTCCAGGTGACGCTGCCGCTGCCGACGAAGTGACGCGATGGCGGGACGCATCCTCATCGTCGACGACGAGAAGGCCATCCTGGTGGCGCTCCGGGGCCTGTTCACCAAGGAAGGCTACGAGGTGGAGACGGCGTCCTCGGGCGAGGAGGCGGTCCGCAAGATCGAGGCCGGCAGCTTCCACGTCGTCGTGACCGACCTCAGCATGGAAGGCATCAGCGGCATGCAGGTGCTCGAGCGCGCGCGGGCCGTCGATCCCGACCTCGCGGTCGTCATGATCACGGCGCACGGGTCGGAGAAGGCGGCCGTGCAGGCGATGAAGCTCGGCGCCGCCGACTACCTGCCGAAGCCGTTCGACAACGACGAGCTGCGCGTCGTCGTCCGCCGCGCCATGGAGGGCGCGCTCTTGAAGCGCGACCACCGCCGGCTCGTCGAGCAGGTGGCCGGCGCGTACGGCTTCGAGCAGCTGATCGGCGCGAGCCCGGCCATGCGGCGCGTGTTCGAGACCATCGCGCGCGTCGCCGACACGGACGTCACGGTGCTCGTGCGCGGCGAGAGCGGGACGGGCAAGGAGCTGGTGGCGAACGCGCTCCACTACCGCAGCCCGCGTCGCGCCCGGCCGCTCGTGAAGATGAACTGCGCGGCCCTCTCGCGCGAGCTGGTCGAGAGCGAGCTCTTCGGGCACGAGAAGGGCGCGTTCACGGGCGCGGTCGCGCGCCGCGAGGGCAAGTTCGAAGCAGCCGACGGCGGCACGCTCTTCCTGGACGAGTGCGGCGACATGCCGCTCGAGACGCAGGCGAAGCTCCTGCGCGCGATCCAGGAGAAGGAGTTCGAGCGCGTCGGCGGGAACCAGCCCATCAAGGTCGACGTGCGACTGATCGCGGCGACGAACCAGGACCTCGAGGCGGCGGTCAAGGCCGGCCGCTTCCGCGAGGACCTCTACTACCGGCTGCGCGTGATCGAGCTCGTGATCCCGCCGCTCGCCGAACGGCGCGAGGACATCCCGCTGCTGGTCGATCGCTTCCTCGCCGACGCCGCGGCACGCTTCGGGCGTCCCGTGAAGCCGCTCACCGCCGACGCGCTCCGGGCCTGCGTGGCGCACCAGTGGAAGGGCAACGTGCGGGAGCTGAAGTCGGCGATCGAGCAGGCGCTGCTGCTCGCGCCCGGCGACGAGATCGCCACGACGGATCTCTTCACGGTTCCCGAAGGGGCGGCGCCGCCGGCCGTCCCGCCGAGCAACGGCGACGGGCGATCGTTCCGCGACGCGAAGGAGCGGGTGGTCGCGGCGTTCGAGCGCGACTTCATCCTGCAGGCGCTCCGCCGACACGGGGGCAACATCACCAAGGCGGCCGAGGACGTCGGGATGTACCGGCAGAATTTCCAGCAGAAGATGCGCGAGCTCGGCATCACCGCCGAGGACGCCGGCAAGTAGGCCGGCAACGACGCGCCGGCCGCGTGCCGGCGCAGGAGGATGGCATGCGATTCTTCGCACGGTTGTCGAATCTCGTCCGTGGTGTGCTCGGCCGGTGGATCGGCGAGCGCGAGCACCGCAATCCCGGCGCGGTCTACGAAGCCGCGATCGCCGAGCGCGTCGTGCAGTACGGGAAGCTGCGCGAAGCCGCCGCCGGCGTCATCTACATGCGCCAGAAGCTCGAGCGCGAGCTCGGCCAGCGTACCGACGAGCTCGGCCGCGTCCGGCGCCAGCTCGACGTCGCGGTCGAGCGCGACGACGACACGGCGGCGCTCGCGCTGATCGCGCGTCGCGACGCGCTCTCGAACGACGTGACACGCCTCGGCGACGAGCTGCGCGACCTCACGAGCGAGGCCGACGCCGCCAAGAAGAACCTCGTCGGCTTCCAGCAGGAGATCCAGCGCCTGCGCGACGAACGGACGCGCATGCTCGCACGCCTCGCCAACGCCAAGGCGCGCCTGCGTCTCCACGAGACGCTCTCCGGGCTCTCGCCTGAGGCCGACATCCGGGCGCTCGAGGAGGTCCGGGACCACGTGAACCGCATCGTCACCGAGGCGAACCTCGTGCGTGACGGGGGCGATCCTCTGCTCGAGAAGCGCCTCGGCACGATCCGCGACGCCGAGGCCGAGCGGACGGCGCGCGCGCAGCTCGAGGAGCTGAAGCGCGCCAAGCGGCCGAACCTGGTGCCGATGGTGATCCCGACGCCGGCACCCGCCGCGGCGGCGACGGCCGCGCGCTGAGGCGGTCGCATGGCCGACGCCCTCCGCTTCGGCTTTCTGGCCGGCTACGCCGTCGCGCTCGTCGTGCTCGTCGTGCGCGTGCTGCCGTTGGCGGCGCGCATTCCCGGATCGGCGCAGCGGGCGACCGGTGCGCGGCGATGGCTGCCGGCGGTGCTGCTGCCGGTGGCCTTCCTCGTGCCGGCCGCGATCATGCTCGCCCGCGTGGGCGAGCTCGACCGCGCGTGGCCCGTCGTGCGGCTCGCGGGCCTCGCGCTCGGTCTGTACGCGGCGGTCATGATGCTCCGGGCGGCGGCGACGCTGGGACGACAGCTCGTCCCGCAGGCCGTCGTGTTCCCCGACCACGCGCTCGCGACGTCGGGTCCGTATGCGCTCGTGCGCCACCCGGCGTATTCGGGCGATCTCGCGCTCTGGCTCGGCGCCGCGCTCGCGACGCTCGACGTCGTGCTGCTCGCGCTGTGGCCGCTATATCTCGTCGCGACGACCGCCGAGGCGCGCGTCGAGGAGCGGCTGCTCGAGGCCCGGTTCGGTCCGGCGTACGCCGACTACGCGCAGCGGACGGGGCGCTTCGTTCCGCGGCTGATCGGTCGGTTGACAGCTCGACGGGTCGCCTCGTAACACCGACCCATGCGACGCTTCGCCATGCTGCCGCTGGCGCTCACGCTCGGGATGGTCGTCGCCCAGGCCGCGCCGGGCGGTGCGACGCAGCTCATGGGGGGCGGGCCCAAGGCGGGCGATTGCCTGGCGACCCTCGACGTCACGGGCGCGTCGGCGGCGCCGCGCGCGCGAGTCGTCTCGTGTCACGACGGCGATCGCGTCTGCGACCGCGACCATCTCGTCAACGGCAAGTGCGAGTACTGGGTGCGCGTGTGCCTCGACGGCAGCGAAGCGTGTGCGGCGGGCGGCGTCACGAGCGCGGCGGTCACCGGTGCGGGCGGCGACGCCGACCTGGAGATGCTCTCGCGCACGCTCGACCTGGTCGACAAGCCCGCGACGACCGCCGACGCCTGCGGGGCCATGACGACGCTGACGGTGCCCCTCGGCACGCGCGCGAACGGCAGCGCCCGCGCGGGGCGCAAGCGGTTCGCGCTCGCGACCACGGCAGGGGACGGCACCGGCGACGCCGACGGCGTGACGTTCCTCTGCAAGCCCCCCGTGAAGGAGAAGCGTCGCGGTGGGATCAGCTTCGCGACGATCCAGAAGCGCGTGTTCGACAAGAGCTGCGCCTTCTCGGGCTGCCACGGCGTCGAGAACCCGCAGGCGGGGCTCGTGCTCGCCGGCGACGGCGTCTACCAGAGCCTCGTCGGACAGATCGCGACCACCTCGGTCGCGCAGTTCGCCGGCAAGAAGCGCGTGGTCCCCGGTGCGCCGGAGACGAGCTTCCTCATGGACAAGCTCGAGGGGAAGCTCGCGCCCGGCGAGGGCGTGCAGATGCCCCAGGGGCGGAAGCCACTTCCCGACGACCAGGTCGAGATGATCCGCAAGTGGATCCTCGCCGGCGCGCCGCGCGAGCGCGTCATCAGCGGTAGCCTCTCGGGCGAGGTCGACCGGCAGCCGCGCATCCCGGCGCCGGCCGTGCCCGCGGGCGGCTTCCAGGCTCACATGGACCCGTTCATGCTGGGCGACCTGCCGGAGACCGAGGGGTGCCAGATGGTGCGCCTCGGCAACGAGAGCGAATTCGACGTGGGGCAGTGGGAGCTCTTCATGCACGAGGGCAGCCACCACTTCATCCTGCGTGCGAACCGCTGCCTCGATCGGGACGACAACGGCATCTCCGACTGCGACGAGCCGGGCTTCGACGCCCGCTTCCCGACCGGCTTCGTCCCCTGCGAGCAGTTCGGGTACGACTGGGCGTTCGTCGTCGGCGGGCAGACGCCGCACTACCTGGTCGACTACCAGACGGCGGAGACCGGCGTCGCGCTGCACATGCACAAGAACCAGCCGCTGCTCTTGAACTCGCACTACACGAACCCGTTCGCCGACACGATGGCGGAGGTGTGGGTGAACGTGACGCCGGTCGATTCGTCGCTCGTGACGCACCGGGCGCGCATCCTGTTCGAGGAGATCGCGAACGTCTTCATCAAGGTCCCACCGGGGCAGGTGAGCGACGCGGCGAGCTACCTCTCGTGCGCGTTCTACGCCAACCCGGCGACCGGCGCTCCCGATCCGTTCTGCAGCCTCGCGGGCGAGGCCGACCCGGTGGGCGACAGCTTCGCGCTGATGGGCGTCACGTCCCACATGCACAAGCGCGCCACGAACTTCGTGACCGACCTCTTCGGCCTCGACGGCAAGCGCATCGAGCAGCCCGACGACATGACCGACGCGACCGACGGGTCGAAGCATCTCGCCGTCAGCACCGAGTACTCCGACCCGGTGAGCCGCGCCTTCTGGCCGCCGATCATCGTCCAGAAGGGCGAGAAGCTCGTCTACACCTGCACGCACGACAACGGCGTCACGACCCCGGTGCGCCTCGGCTGCGAAGAGGTGCCGGGCGTGCCGCCCGGGAAGTCGATCGTGGAGCAGGTGCTCGCGGGCGGCGACACATACGGCGGGGCGTCGAAGTGGTGCCGCACCGACGCCGACTGCGCCGGCTTCGGCACCGGCCGCTGCGTGCCGGCGAACCTCGTCTTCGGCGAGCTCGCGGACGACGACATGTGCATCCTGCCGGGCCTGTACTACCGGTGCCCGACGGACGGCACGCCGTGCGTCGGCGGTAGCGCCGAGTAGGCGGACGTTGGTGCCGCGAGGTCGGGGACGGGGCTTCGGCTTCGGCTCCGCCGCGCGACAAACATATACGGCGTCATGGCCCTTCATTTCGTCGCGCCGCTTCGCAGGCGCCTCCGCCCCGTCCCCGACCTCGCGCGACCTACGCCGCCCTCCGCGCCCATCCGGCGCGTGCTGGCGTCGGCGCGACGGAGCGGGCTAAAAGTCGGGCATGTTCTTGACGCCGGCCAATGCCAGCGAGGTGCGCGAGCGTTTCGGGACGCCCTGCTACGTCTACGACCGGGCTTCGCTCGAGGCGGCTGCGAAGCGGGCGCTCGCCTTCCCGAACGCGTTCGGGCTCACGGTCCGCTACGCCATGAAGGCGAACCCGAACGCCGCCATCCTGCGGCTCTTCCTCGACCTCGGGCTCCACGTCGACGCGTCGAGCGATTTCGAGGTCGAGCGCGCGCTGCGCATCGGGGCGCCGCCGGCCCGCATCCAGCTCACCTCGCAGATGCCGTCGCGGAACCTGCGCGATCTGGTCGGACGCGGCGTGCTCTACACCGCCTGCTCGCTGCACCAGCTCGACGAATACGGGAGCGCCTTTCCCCGCACCGACGTCTGCGTGCGCATGAACCCGGGGCTCGGCAGTGGATCCACGAACCGCACCAACACGGGCGGGCCCGGCTCCAGCTTCGGCATCTGGCACGAGCATCTGGGCGAGGTGACGGCGCTCGCATCGAAGCACGGCCTCCGCATCCGGCGCCTGCACTCGCATATCGGCTCGGGATCGGATCCGGCGGTCTGGCAGCGCGTCTCGCGCATGACGCTCGAGCTGGCGGCGAGGCTTCCCGACGTGACGACGGTGAACCTCGGCGGCGGCTTCAAGGTGGCGCGGGTCCCGGGCGAGCAGGGGACCGACCTCCAGGAGTGCGGCGCGCCGATAAAGGACGAGTTCGTCCGTTTCCGCGAGCGGTACGGGCGTGCGTTGCACCTCGAGATCGAGCCGGGGACGTACCTGGTCGCGAACGCGGGGGCCGTCGTCGCCACCTGCATCGACGTGGTCGACACCGGCACGGACGGCTACACGTTCGCGAAGCTCGACACCGGCATGACGGAGGTGACGCGCCCGTCGCTCTACGGGGCGCAGCACCCGATCGACGTGTTCGCCGAGGCACCCGCGACCGACGTCGTCTTCTGCGGCCCATGCTGCGAGTCGGGCGACATCCTGACACCGGCGCCCGGCGATCCCGAGGGGCTGGCGCCGCGCCGGGTTCCACGGCCGTCGATCGGCGACCTGGTCGTGGTGGGCGGCGCGGGCGCGTACTGCGCCGGCATGTCGACGATCAACTACAACACCTACCCGCAGGCGCCCGAGGTGATGCTCGAGACGGGCGGGAAGCTGCGCCTCCTCCGCAAGCGGCAGACGCTCGACCAGATCCTGCAGAACGAGGTCTGAACGGCTCAGGCCGGCGTCGCGCGCTCGATGATGCGCGCGAAATCGGTGTCGCGCGGGAGGGTGCCGAAGGCCTTGCCGTGGTCGCCCGCGAGGCGCGACGCGCAGAAGGCGTCGGCCGCCGCCGGGTCGCCGTGCCGGACCAGGAGCGCGCCCTGCAGCGCCAGCGCGAGCCGCTCCACCACGCGGCGGGCGCGGCGCTCGATGTCGGTGAAGTCCCCGAGCTCGGCGCGCACGCCGTCGACGAAGGCGTCGAGCCGGGGGTCGCGCCCGCGCGAACGGTCGAGCTCGGCGAAGAACGCCTCGACCGACTCGGGCTCGCGGCCCATCGCGCGGAGGGCGTCGAGGCAGATGACGTTGCCCGAGCCCTCCCAGATGCCGTTGAGCGGCGACTCGCGGAACAGGCGAGGCATGATCGACTCCTCGACGTATCCGCCGCCGCCGAGGCACTCGAGCGCTTCGACGACCAGCGGCGGTTGCCGCTTGCACACCCAGTACTTCACGACCGCCGTCGCGAGGCGGGCGAACGCCTGCTCCTCGGCGGGCACCCCGTCGTCGTAGGCGCGCGCGAGCCGCATCATGGCGACGGTCGCGGCCTCGCTCTCGATCGCGAGGTCGGCGAGGACGTTCTGCATGAGGGCGTGCTCGACCAGGCGCTTGCCGAACGCGCTGCGATGGCGCGTGTGGTGCAGGGCCTGCACCAGCGCCGAGCGCATGCCGCCGGAGGCGCCGATCACGCAGTCGAGCCGCGTGTGGTTCACCATCTCGATGATGGTGGGCACGCCGCGTCCCTCCTCGCCGACCATGCGCGCCCAGGCGCCGTGGAACTCGACCTCGCTCGAGGCGTTGGAGCGGTTGCCGAGCTTGTCCTTCAAGCGCTGGATGTGGAAACGGTTGCGCGTTCCGTCGGGCAGCCAGCGCGGCAAGAGGAAACACGAGAGGCCGCGGTCGGTGTGGGCGAGGACGAGGAACACGTCGCACATCGGCGCCGAGCAGAACCACTTGTGGCCGGTGATCGCGTACTCGCCGCCGGGCCCCGGACGGCCGAGCGCGACGGCGCGGGTCGTGTTCGCGCGCACGTCGGAGCCGCCCTGCTTCTCGGTCATCGCCATGCCGCAGAGCGCACCGGACTTCTCGGTGGCCGGCCTGCAGCTCGGATCGTAGGACGTCGACGTGACGCGCGGCTCCCATTCGGCCGCCACCTCGGGCTGCATGCGGAGCGCCGGCACGGCGGAGTACGTCATCGAGATCGGGCAGCCGTGGCCGGCCTCGACTTCGGACATGAGGTAGAACAGGGCCGCGCGCGCCGCGTGCGCGCCGCGGCGCGGGTCGCGCCACGGGAGCGCGTGCAGCTCGTGGGCGACCGACGTGCGCATGAGGTCGTGCCAGGCCGGATGGAACTCGACCTCGTCGATCCGATGCCCGAAGCGATCGTGGGTGCGCAGCACGGGCGGGTAGGCGTTCGCGAGCCGTCCCCACTCGAGCGGCGCACCGCCGAGAAACGTGCCGAGCCGGACGAGCCGGTCGCGGGCCCACGCGGCGCCCTCACGCTCGACCGCCTCGCCGAGCACCCGGTCGGTGGAGAAGAGATCGTAGCCCTCGAGGAGCGGCGGCTGGTTCGTGACCTCGTGCGTCGTGTGCCCCGTCGTGTCCGCCATCGTGCTCCTCGCTCAGTGATCCTTGCCGTGGTCCCCGTGCGCGTGGCCGTGCTGGACCTCCTGCGCCGTGGCCGCGCGCACGCCGACGATCGCGACGTCGAACGTGAGCGGCATGCCCGCGAGCGGGTGGTTGCCGTCGAGCGTCACCCGGTCGCCTTCGACCCCGACGATCGTGAAGATCTGCGCGCCGTCGGGCCCGTCGGCGCGCACTTGCATTCCGACTTCGGGCGTCTCGCCGCCGAACTGCGAGGGCTTCGCGGCCTGGACGAGATCGGGATCGCGCTCGCCGTAGCCCTCCGAGGCTTCGATCCGGATGCGGAACGAATCGCCGACGCCGCGCCCGGTCATCGCGGCCTCGAGCCCGGGGACGATCTGCCCCGTGCCGTGAATGTAGGAGAGGGGCTCGGCGCCCTTCGAGGTGTCGATGACTTCGCCCTCGTCGTTCGTGAGCGTGTAGTCGATCGAGACGACGGTATGACGTGCGACCTGCATGATTGGAGTGGCCCCTCCTGGCCGGCTTATCGAGGGTCGGATGGGTGAATGCAACTTTCTCCTTCCCGCCGGCGCACGAGCAATGGCATAGTCCCGTCGAGGTTCTGCATGACGAACGTCGCTCGCATTCGTGTCACGCCTGCGCGGGTGCGCGCTGCGCACCCGCTTTCAACAGTCCTCGCGGCCCTGCTGGTGCCACTGGGCGCGTACGCCGTCTGCCCGCCGTCGTGCGCGATCCCCGGCGGCGCCAATCCGGCGCTCGACTGCCAGGCCGAGTTCACGAGCGAGGGGATCCGTCTCAACTATCCCGCATTCGATCCGGCGCGCCCGAAGGCCGGCAAGGAGGTACGCTGCTTCGACGGCGACGTCGCGTGCGACCGCGACGGCGTCGCCAACGACCAGTGCGTGTTCGACGTCGACGTCTGTCTGCGGAACGCCGATCCCGCGCTGCCGAGCTGCACCCCCGCCGATGTGACGGCCGTCGCGGTGAGCGGGACCACCAAGGACGCGGAGCTGGCCGCGCTGCAGAGCGCGCTCTCGGCGCTCGTGCCGGCGACGGCGAACGTGTGCACGACGGGCCGCACGCTCACGGTCCCGCTCAAGGGCCCCGACGGGCTCGGCCGCTTCAAGCGAGCCAAGAAGAAGGTGAAGCTGAAGGCGACGACGGCGGCCGGGGTCGACGCGGATACCTTGAAGCTCACCTGCATCCCGCGCGGCTGGCCGAGCCACGGCTACGATCACCGCAACACGCGCGCGACGCCGCTCGAGACCGTCCTCAACCCCGGCAACGCGAGCACGCTCGTGCAGAAGTGGGCGCTCGATCTGCAGACCGAGATCGGCGCCTCGACCAACGCCGTGACGTCGACGCCGACCGTCGGCTTCGGCCTCGTCTACGTGGGCTCCTGGAACGGGTTCGTGGTGGCCGCCAAGCAGACGAACGGCGGCCTCAAGTGGAAGTACGACACGCAGTCGCAGTCGATCGGACTCGCGCCGGGGATCACGGGCTCCGTGACGCTCACGGCGGACGGCCGCGTCCTGGTCGGCGACGCGGCGGCGGTCGTACACTGCCTCGACGGGAAGACGGGCAAGCTCCTGTGGAAGACACCGATCGGCGACGCCTCTGTCGACCAAATCTGGGCCTCGCCCACCGTCGTGGGCAGCCGCGTCTTCATCGGCATCGCGTCGCACTCCGACGTCCCGTGCACGCAGGGCCGCCTGGTGGCGCTCGATCTCGACACCGGCAGCGTCCAGTGGGTCCACGCGATGATCCCCGACAAGATCTGCGACTCCGACACCGCGATCGCCTGCACCACGGACGCCGAGTGCCCGGACGGCGGCGCCTGCATCCAGGCCCGCGGTGCCGGCGTCACCGCGACCGTCTCGACCGACGCGACCGGCGACTTCGTCTACGCGAACACCGTCGGCTGCTTCACCTTCCCGTCGATCGGCGACGAGGATTCGATCCTGAAGCTCGACGCCGCGACCGGCAACGTCGTGTGGAAGACACGGGTCAATCCGCCCGAGCAGTTCAACGCCTGTGCCAACGACACGTCGGTCGATTGTCGCGGCTCGGCCGACTGCGCCTTCGTCGGCGGTGGCGCGTGCAATCCGAAGTCGGTGTACCACGACTTCGGGTTCTTGAACGGTCCGATCGTGGTCGAGGCCGACGACGGCCTCGGCGGAACGCGCGAGCTGGTCGTCTCCGGCAGCAAGAACGGATCGCTGTACGCGCGCGACCCCGCGTCCGGAGGGGCGATCTGGACGCGCGCCGTCGTGCCGATCCCGGTCACGCCGGCGTTCGCGGGCTTCGGGCTCTTCAACGGCGCCGTCGGCTTCGCGGGCGACCGCTTCTTCGCGGCGCTCTACGATCACTCGCCGTCGCTCAACCCGGCGCCGAAGCACCTGATGGCGTTCAGCGCCGTCGACGGGTCGACGGCGTGGGAGGACGAGATCGGGCCGTCGTGGGGCAGCGTCGGCATCGGCGGCGGGCTCGTCGTCGCGGGGTCGCTGGCGGGGACCGACGTCTACGTCTACGACGCGACCACCGGCACGCGGCTGAAGACGTTCACCCTGCCGGGTTCGGTCGCGGCCGGCCCGACGATCGTCGACGGGACGCTCTACGTCGGCTACGGGCTCGGTGCCGCAGGAGGCGTTCGCGCCTACGGCCTGCCGTAGAACCGAGCCAAGACGACGTCTTGGCTCGGGGGAAGGACGCGAGGGTGGGGCGTTGGTGGAACGATCGCGACACTCTCGCGTCCCACCTCGAGCCACGACGTAGTCGTGGCTCGAAATCGAGTGTAGAAGCGCCGCATGCACGTCGAGCCGTTCCGCATCAGCGTATCCGACGGGGTGCTCGCAGATCTCCGCGAGCGCCTCGCGCGCACGCGCTTTCCCGACGAGATCGCGGACTCCGCCTGGACCTACGGGACCAACCTCGCCTACGCCAAGGAGCTGGTCGCGTACTGGCGGGATCGCTACGACTGGCGGCGGCACGAGGCTGCCCTCAACGCGTTTCCGCAGTTCCGCGCCCGCGTCGGCGACCTCGGCATCCACTTCATCCACGTGAAGGGGAAGGGGCCGAAGCCGTTCCCGCTGGTCGTGACGCACGGCTGGCCGGGGTCGGTCGCGGAGTTCGTGAAGATCATCGGGCCGCTCACCGACCCGGCGGCCCACGGCGGCGATCCGGCCGACGCTTTCGACGTCGTGTGCCCGTCGATGCCGGGCTACGGCTTCTCGGATCACGCGCGCGCGCCCGGCATGGACGCCGAGCGGATCGCCGCGCTCTGGGCGGAGCTCATGCCCGGGCTCGGCTACACGCGCTTCGGTGCGCAGGGCGGCGACTGGGGCTCGATGGTGAGCACGTACCTCGGCGCGAACCACGCGAACGTCGTCGCCGGCGTCCACCTGAACATGGTCGTGGCGTTCCCGCCCGACCCGGCGAATCCGCTCGACGGCCTCACCCAGGACGAGGTCGTCGACATGATGCCGATGCAGCATTTTCTGGAGGAGGAAACGGGCTACCAGCGCATCCAGGGCACGAAGCCGCAGACGCTGGGCTACGCCCTCAACGACTCGCCCGCGGGGCTCGCCGCCTGGATCGTCGAGAAGTTCCGCACCTGGAGCGACTGCGACGGCGACGTCGAGCGGCGCTTCACCAAGGACGAGCTGCTGACGAACATCATGCTCTACTGGGTCCCGGAGACCGCGACCAGCTCGGCGCGGCTCTACTACGAGATGGTCCACGCCGGGAAATTCCCGCCGCAGGGCTTTCGCGTGAACGTCCCGGTCGGCTGCGCGATCTTCCCGAAGGAGCTCTTCCGGCCGCCGCGCTCGTGGGTGGAGAAGCTCTACGACGTCGCGCGCTGGACGCGCTTCCCGGCGGGCGGGCACTTCGCCGCCATGGAGGAGCCGGCGGCGCTGGTCGACGACGTGCGCGCGTTCTTCCGGGCGGTGCGGTAGCTGCTCAGCTCTTGAAGGGCTGGTTGCCGTAGCGGTCCAGGTGGACGACCTCGCCGACGGGACGGCGGGTGGTCGGGCCGTACTTGCCGAGCGGCCAGCCGAGGGGGACGACGGCGCAGGGCGTGACGCTCCACGGGAGGCCCAGCGCGCGGCGCGCGAGGAACGTGCTCCACAGCGGCATCGTGATGAGCGCGGCGCCGAGGCCGGCGGCGCGCGCGGCGAGCAGCAGGTTCTGCACCGACGGGTAGATCGACCCGTAGTAGCTGGTGGCGATGACCGGCGGCCACGCGGCGCGGAAGCCGCGCAGGCACGCGACCACCAGCACGGGAATCTCGGCGAAGTGCTCGGTCTGCCACCGTACGGCGTCGAGGATGCGAAGCATCTTCGGCTGGTCGCGCGACATGCGCCGGCCGATCCCCCCGTAGATGCGGAACATGCCGGCGTTGAGGCGCCCGAGCTTCTCCTTCACGGCGCGGTCCTTCACGACCACGAACTCCCAGTTCTGCTGGTTCGATCCCGACGGCGCCTTCAGCGCGAGCTCGATCAGCCGCAGCACGAGCGCGTCGTCGACCGGATCGGGCTTCAGGCGGCGGATCGCACGCTGGGTCCGCATCGCCTCCTCGAGGGGCATGGTGAGCTCCATGGCGCGGATCAAAGCACGGTCGTGGTCGGGCGGCCAAGCTTGACAGGTCCCGGCCGCGTAGCAGACTGTGGCGCGCGAGAATCGGCATGCCGCGATCCGGTCAGGTGTCCACCGTGGGTGAGATCTGGGCCTTCCTGCGCGAGCGCAAGAAGTGGTGGCTCGGGCCCATCATCGTCGTGCTCGCCCTGTTCGGTGGGTTCCTCGTGCTCGCGCAGAGCTCGGCAGTCGCGCCGTTCATCTACACGATCTTCTGATGCCCGCGCCCTCGCGGTCGGCGCTGCGGAGGTTCGGCCTCTCCGTCGGCGGCGTGTTCCTGTTGCTCGGCAGCGTCAGTTGGTGGCGCGGCCACGTGATCGCCCCGCGCGTCATGTGGGCGCTCGGCGGTCCGCTGGTCGTGGGCGGGCTGGTCGCGCCCGCGCTCCTCGCTCCGGTCGAGCGCGCCTGGATGGCCATGGCCGAGGTCCTGGGGCGGGTGAACACGCGCATCATCCTCACCGCGCTGTTCTATCTCGTGATCACGCCGGTCGGGTGGATCCGGCGGCTCTCGGGCGATCCCCTCGATCGCACCATGCGCGATGGTCGCGCGTCGAACTGGGTCAAGCGCCAGCGCGGACCGGTCGATCCGGCGCGCTACCGGCAGCAGTTCTGATGGCGACGATCCTCGGTCTCTCCGCGTTCTACCACGACTCGGCGGCGTGCCTCGTGCGCGACGGCGAGATCGTCGCGGCGGCGCAGGAGGAGCGCTTCACCCGCAAGAAGCACGACGCGTCGTTTCCCCGCCACGCCGTCGCCTACGTGCTGCGCGAAGCCGGGATCACGATCCGCGACGTCGACTACGTCGGCTTCTACGACAAGCCCCTCCTCAAGTTCGAACGGCTGCTGGAGCAGTACCTCGGCGTGGCGCCGCGCGGGCTGCGGTCCTTCCTCGCCGCGATGCCGGTGTGGCTGAAGGAGAAGCTCTTCACACGCGGCCTCCTCGCGCGCGAGCTCGACGGCTTCGCGGGCGAGTTCCTGTTCACGGAGCATCACGAGTCGCACGCCGCGAGCGCGTTCTACCCGTCGCCGTTCGTCGAGGCGGCGGTGCTCACGATCGACGGCGTGGGTGAGTGGGCGACGTCGTCGTACGGCGTCGGCCGCGGCAAGGACCTCGAGCTGTGGGCGGAGCTCCACTATCCGCATTCGCTCGGGCTCCTCTACTCGGCGTTCACCTACTACACCGGGTTCAAGGTCAACTCCGGCGAGTACAAGGTGATGGGCCTCGCGCCCTACGGGACGCCGAAGTACGTCGACCGGATCTTCGAGCGCATCGTCGAGCTGAAAGACGACGGCTCGCTCAAGCTCGACATGCGCCACTTCGGCTACCTCGACGGCCTCACCATGACGCGTCCCGCGTTCGACGAGGTGTTCGACGGACCGCCGCGCAGGCCCGAGGCGCCGCTCACCCAGCGGGAGATGGACATCGCAGCGTCGATCCAGGTCGTGACCGAAGAGATCATGCTGCGCATGGCGCGGCACGTGCACCGCGAGACGGGGATGGAGAACCTCTGCCTCGCGGGCGGCGTTGCGCTCAACTGCGTCGGCAACGGCCGGCTGCTGCGCGAAGGGCCCTTCCGGCGCCTGTGGATCCAGCCCGCCGCCGGCGACGCGGGCGGCGCCGTGGGCGTCGCGCTCGCCATCCACCACAAGGTGCTCGGCAACGATCGCCGGCTCTACTCCGAGGGCGACGCGATGCGCGGCGCGTACCTGGGTCCGGCCGACGGCGACGCCGACGTCGAGCGCGTCCTGCGGGAGCTCGGCGCGGTGTACGAGCGCTGCGACTCGGAGGCGGCGCTCGTCGACCGCACGGCGCGCCTGCTCGCCGACGAGAAGGTCGTCGGCTGGCACCAGGGCCGCATGGAGTTCGGTCCGCGCGCGCTCGGCGCCCGCAGCATCCTGGGCGATGCGCGCTCGCCGAAGATGCAGTCGGTGATGAACCTCAAGATCAAGCACCGCGAGAGCTTCCGGCCGTTCGCGCCGTCGGTGCTGCGCGAGCACGTGCGCGAGTGGTTCGAGCTCGACGTCGATTCGCCGTACATGCTGCTGGTTGCCGCCGTGAGGCCCGAGCACCGGATCGCGATGACGCCCGAGCAGGAGCGCCTGTTCGGCATCGAGCGCCTGAACGTGCCGCGCTCGTCGATCCCGGCGGTGACCCACGTCGACTACTCGGCGCGCATCCAGACCGTGCACCGCGAGACGAATCCGCGCTACCACGCGCTGCTCTCGCGCTTCCACGAGCTCACGGGATGCCCGGTCGTCGTCAACACGAGCTTCAACGTCCGCGGCGAGCCCATCGTGTGCACGCCGCGCGACTCGTGGCGGTGCTTCATGCGCACCGAGATGGACGCGCTCGTCATCGGCTCGTTCGTCCTCCTGAAGGAGCGGCAGCCGCCCCTCTCGGACGACGTCGACTGGCGCCGTGAGTTCGAGCTCGACTGACGTGGGCCGAACGCTCGCGACGGCGTACGATCGCGGCCGCAACAACTTCGACGCGCTCCGCTTCGCGCTCGCGACCTTGGTCCTGTGGTCGCACGCGTACTCGCTCGACGCCGAGCTCGATCCGCTCCTCGCCTTCTCCGGGCGGCAGATGAGCGGGGGCGCCGTCGGCGTCGAGGGCTTCTTCATCGTGTCGGGCTTCCTGGTGACGCAGAGCTGGCTCGGAACGGCCGGCCTCGCCCGCTTCGCCGAGAAACGGGCGCGGCGCGTGCTGCCGGGGCTCCTCGTGGCGATGGCCGTCGGCGTCTTCGCGATCGGCCCCTTCGTCACGACGCAGCCGCTCGGCACGTACCTCACGTCGGCGCGGACGTGGCTCCACTTCCCCGGGCTCTTCGCGCACGCGTGGAGTGCCGTCCCCGGCGTGTTCCCACGCAACACGTTCAAGAACCAGCTGAACGGCTCGCTCTGGTCGCTGCGCTACGAGATCGCCTGCTACGTCATGACCGGCATCGTGGGCATGCTCGGCCGGCGGATCTGGCGGCCGGCCGTGATCGCGATCGCCGCCGGGTCGGTCGCCGGAAACGCCCTGCTGCACGCCTCCGGCGTCGCCGCGCCCACCTGGGCGAGCTGGGGCGCGAAGCTCCTCGCCTGCTACGCGACCGGCATGGCGCTCTACGAATTCCGCGACCACGTTCCCTATCGCGGCGCGCTCGCGGCGGCCGCGGCCGTGGCGCTCCTCGTCGCCGCGCGCGCGGGCGGACTCGTCTGGATCTTCCCGGTCGCCGGTGCCTACCTGCTCCTCTACCTCGCCTGCGCGTCGTGGCTTCCGCTCGCGCGCTTCGGGCGCTTCGGCGACTTCTCGTACGGCCTCTACCTGTACGCGTATCCCGTGCAGCAGGTGATCCTGCACGTCTTCGGGCCGAAGCTCCCCGAGCGGCCCTTCTTCGTTGCCGCGTTTCTCGTCACACTGCCGTTCGCGATCGCCTCGTGGCATCTCGTCGAGGCGCCGATGCTCGACCGCTCGCGCCGTCATGTGACGACCCGAGGGATTGTCGCTCCGCGCCCGGAGGTCTAGGCTTCGCAGCCGTGACGCTGCCCGCCCGCAAGGAACCCGCGGCATCGAAGCGACTCACCGTCAAGCAGTACCTCGCGCTCACCACGCGGGGCGTGCTGGCAGAGGAGGATCGCGTCGAGCTGCTGGAAGGGGTGGTGGTGGCGATGGCTCCCCGGACGGCGCGGCACGATGCTGCGGTGAATCACGTCTTCCGCGCCCTGCTGCGAGCCGTGGGCTCGCGGGCGACCCTCCGCTGCCAGTCCTCGCTCGTCTTGCCACCGGCGTCCGTACCCGAGCCCGACGTCGTCATGGCGGTGGGCGACGATCACGCCTACGACCACGCGCATCCCACCGACGCACTCCTCGTCGTCGAGGTCGCGGAATCGTCGCTACCCCAGGATCGCCTGACCAAGGCGGCCATCTACGCGGCGCGCGGCGTCCAGGACTACTGGATCGTCAACCTGCGGGACGACACGGTCGAGATCCGGCGGCGGCCCGATCGGCGAGGACGCCGCTACCGCCGCGTGACGACGGCGCGCCGCGGAGACACGATCGATCTCGCGGCGTTCACCGACGTGCGGATCGAGGTGGACTCGCTGCTGCCCGATCGGTAGAGAGCGCAGGCAGATGACGCCCGAGGTCGGTCAGACCGCGCCCGACTTCATCCTTCCCGACACGACCGGCGCGCCGCGTGCGCTCTCCGCGCTCACGGCGACGCGCGACCTCGTCCTCATCTTCTACCGTGGGCACTGGTGACCGTTCTGTCTTCGCCAGTTGGCGGAGTACGAGGCGCAACGCGACACGCTCCGCGCGCTGGGCGCGGACCTCGTCGCCGTGTCCGTTGACGACGCGGGCCGTTCCGAGCCCGTGCGCCGCGAACTGGGCCTCGGCTTTCCGATCCTCTGTGACCAGCGCCGTGAGGTCGTCCGTGCGTGGGACATCTACAACCCGAAAGAGCACGGCGGCATCGCGGTGCCGTCCGTGTTCGTGATCGGACGCGATCGTACGGTGCGCTACCGGTCGATCGATCGAACCGCGGGCCGCGTCAGCGCCGCCGGCGTGTTGGCATTCCTGCGCACGGGAATCGAGCCGCGCCGGGGCCTCGTCCGAGCGCGGCTTCGTGACTTCATCAAGGCTTTAGGAAACACGGTGGCCCGCGGAGGACGGACGCCGACGACATAGCGTCCGTTGGCAGGGCAATTGCTGCAAAAGCGCCGAGATCCACCGATGCGTATCGCCGTTCGCACCCGCGCGCTGATTCTGGCACTCCTGGCGCTCGCGTGGGCGCCCGATGGGGACGCCGCGTCCGCGGCGGTCGACCTCACGGCCTCGTACGAAGGTCAGGTCACGGTCGCGCACTCGCAAGAAACTGCAGACGTGGCGGGTGCGCTCCAGGCGTTCGGCTCGACCGTCACCGGCACGCTGGCGCTGGGTGCGATGAGCATGAGCGCGTCGACGATCTACACGATGCAGGGTCGCGTCCGCAGGCGCCGCGTGCGCCTCGTGGGCGCGAGCACCGACGGGACGCGCCTCGTGTGGCTCGGCAAGGTGACGGCCGACGGGCTCCGCGGTCGGGCGCTGCTCGCGCGACCCGGGATGAAGGTCCGTGGACGGATGCGACTCACGCGCCGCACGACCGACTCCTCGGGCGGTGGAGGCCCGCCGGCGTGCGACAACTCGTACTTCACCGACGAGGTGATGCCGAAGGTGCTGGTGCCCGTCTGCCAGGCCTGCCACAGCGCGACCGGGCAGGCGGCGATGACGACCTTCCGCGTGACGCCGGGCGATCCGCTCGCGACGCAGGCCAGCGTGGCGCTTCACATCAACGTCGCCAATCCGGACGCGTCGCGCATTCTCCGCAAGCCCCTGAACCTCATCCCCCACGGCGGCGGCCAACGCCTCGTGGCCGGGAGCCCCGAGGAGCAGATCCTGCGGCACTGGGTCGACCTCGTCGTGCAGGGCGTATGCGGCGGCCCGCCGGGCGGCGGGCCGGGAAGCGGCTCGCCCGAGCAGCAGCTCTACGCCGACAACTGCGCGTCGTGCCACGGCGACGACGCACGCGGGCTCCAGGGTCGCCCCGACATCCGCTGCGCGGTGAAGATCCACGACCCGGTACGCCTCGGCAAGGGCACGGGCCCCGACGCGATGCCGAAGTTCGACAACCTGACCGACGCCGACATCACGACGCTGGCGGGCTACCTCGCGGGCCTCTGCGACGCGAGCGGCCGCACGGGCGTGGATCTCTACACGAGCAACTGCTCGACGTGCCACGGCGCCGACGCGCGCGGCGTCGGCGACAACCCGAACGTGCGCTGCTCGTCGGACGTCAACGACGCCGTTCGCAGCGGCAAGGGCAGCGACATGCCGGCGTACTCGTCCGCCGAGCTGTCGAATGCGGACGTCGCGAGCATCGAGGCGTATCTCGCCGGGCTGTGCACCGCGAGCGGAATCGATCGGCCGGCCGATCTCTACGAGTCGAACTGCGGCTCGTGTCACGGCACCGACGCGCGCGGCGTCCAGGGCCGGCCCGACGTGCGCTGCGCGGTGAAGATCCACGACCCGGTGCGCCTCGGACAGGGCACCGGTCCGGACGCGATGCCGGCGTTCGCCAATCTCAGCGACGCCGACATCGCGACGCTCGCCGGGTACCTGACGGGACTCTGCGACGCGAGCGGTCGCACGGGCGTGGATCTCTACACGAGCAACTGCGGGGCCTGTCACGCGGCCGACGGCCGCGGCGCCAACGGCGATCCGAACGTGCGCTGCGCCGTCGACATCGCCGACGCGGTTCGCCGCGGCCGGAACGCCGGCGCCATGCCGGCCTTCACGGCGATCGAGCTGTCCAACGCCGACGTGACGGGCGTGCAGACGTACCTGGACGGGCTCTGCGCCGCGAGCGGGCCCGATCGGCCGGCCGACCTCTACGTCTCGAACTGCGCCTCGTGCCACGGTCCCACGGGCGGCGGTGGCCGCGACTCGAGCGGTGTCCACGGCCCCGAGATCCAGTGCCAGAGCGCCGGCGACATGTCCGACGCGATCCGGTCCGGTCCGGACGAGATGCCCAGCTACCCGAGGTTCTCCGCGGCCGACATCACCGCCGTCACCGACTACCTGCACGGCTACTGCGTCGGCGGCGGCGGTGGCGGGGACTGACCGCGCCTACTTCTTGGCCGCGCCGCGCGGGCGCAGGTCCAGGTCGGGCGGCGGCGTGTCGGGCAGCTTCCAGTAGATGTAGGGCTTCTCCTTCAGCTCGTGGTACGCGTTCGCGGCGTCGATGGCGGCGTGGAACGCCTTCTCGAAGGCCGGGAAGTCCTTGTCCGCGATCGTCGCTTCGAGCGGCTTCCAGTTCTCTTCCATGTACTGGTTGAGGGCGGCCTCGTGCTTGGGACGCATGAAGGCGCCCAGCTCGAAGAGGCCGATGATCTCCTTGTACTGGAACTTGGCCATGGGCCAGTTCTGGAGCTTGGCGGCGTAGAAGAGCTTCCAGGTGCGCGCGCCGATCTCGGGCATGATGCGCGCGAGACCGGGTTGGATCGTCGCCATGTCCTCGAGCGTCATGTTGTTCTTGCCGCTCGAGAACGTGAGCGCCTTGATCTTGGCTTCGAGCTCCTTGTCGTCCATGAATCGTCTCCATGAAGGCGCGGGTGCCGAAGGCACCCGCTGATGAGGGTGTGTGCGATCGGCGGGATGAATAGCGAAGTCGGTCCCCGGGCGCCAATCCGCGTCAGCTACCCCAGGGGTAGCCGTCGAACGGCAGGTCCGGGCACTTGGCCTCGTACGACGCGCGCGTCATCGCGTCCGTCCAGTCGACGAGGTCGTGGTAGATCATGCATCGATCGCGCGGCGTCGGGAGCCGCGGATCGGACTCGACCAGGGCGAGGACGCTCTCGCGCGTGACCGTGTCGGGCGACGTTCGCACACCGCCTCCGGCCGTCGTGTCGAGAACCATGAAGCGCGGCGGAGCGCTCCACGCGGGCCATTCGGGCAGGGCGCCGTCGCGACCGCGCCCGGGGTCGCCGGTCGCCGCAAACGCCGTCCAGTACGACGTCATCGCCGTGGAGAGCTCCTTCCGCCCCGGCTCGTTCGCCTCGGTGAACAGCGCTCGGCCGTCGCGGCCGAAGTCGAAGTGGTCGAACACGAACGGGATCTCGAATCCGTGGCACGCGCCCAGCATGCGCGGCAGATCGGTGCCGAGGGGCGTCGACTCCTCGTCCCAGTCGAAGCGGTAGACGTAGACGTTTGCCGCGCCCGACGCCCGCATCGCGGTCGCGAGCTGGTCGGCGCCGTTCGCCTTCCACATCTTCGACATGATCTCGGCCGTGACGTCGTAGCGCTCCGGATCGCGCAGGCGGGGCAGGATCCAGAGCCACCACCGCACCCAGCGCGGATCGCCGAACATGAAGAGCTTGTTCTCGTCGCGGTTGGTCCCGATCATGACCGGCACGCGATTCCATCCGTCCGCCCGCCGCAGGCGTTCCACCGGCCCGTCGCTCGGCAGCACGGTCCCGTCGGCGAAGACGAGCGGCATGCGGATCATGCCGATGCCGGGGAGCGGCTGATACGCCTCGAGGAGCTTCAGGGCGTCCTCGGCGCGCAGGTAGCCCGCGATCTCGGCGGGCGCGGTCGTCGCGAGGCGCGCCTTCGCGTCGGCACGATCGGTGGCGCGGCCGTCGCGCACCCACAGGCGCGCCAGCGCTTCGTTCGAGCTGTTGTTCGCGACCGGCGACGGCCCGTCGGCGGACGCCTCGGCGAGGACGGGGTCCGCCATGCGCACGCCGGCGCTCTCGACGATCGCCCGCTGGAAGAGCCCGCGCGCCTGCGGCGAGAGGAGCAGGCTCAGCACGTTCATGCCGCCGGCCGACTCGCCGAAGATGGTGACGCGCGACGGATCGCCGCCGAACGCGGCGACGTTGTCGCGCACCCATTCGAGGGCGCGGACGAGGTCGAGCGTGCCGAAGTTGCCCGAGCGCTCGACGTCGCTGGTGGCGCTCGCGCGGATCGCCTCGTGCCGGAACCAGCCGAACGGTCCCAGCCGGTAGTTCATCGACACGACCACCACGTCGCGCAGCGTCGCAAGGTTGCCGCCGTCGTAGAAGCTCCCGGCGCCGATCGAATTGCCGCCGCCGTGGATCCATACCATGACCGGGAGGCGCGAGGCGGGCGTCGCGGTCCTGGGCGCCCAGACGTTCAGGTACAGGCAATCCTCGCTGCCGACCGCCGTGTTCACTTTGGCGGTCGTGACGCCGCCGAACGGGCTCGCGTACTGCACGCACGCCGAGCCGGGTGCGATCGCCTCCCGCACGCCCGTCCACGCCGCGGGCGCCGCCGGCGCGCGCCAGCGGTGCTCGCCGGCCGGCGGGGCGGCGAACGGAATGCCCATCCAGACGAAGCTCCCGTAGCGTCCGACGAAGCCCACCACCTCGCCGCTCGTGGTCGGACGTCGCGAGGCGGGATCCGCGACCCGAACCTCTTCCGTCCGTCCCCCCCGGCATCCGCCGAGGAGCGAGATGGCCAGTGCCAGAGCCGTCGCTCGCCGCATCCGCGCATGATGCGGCGGCGATCCCTACTCGCGCAACAGGACGTCGAGGGCGAAGCGGAGCCGTCCGAGGACGCGCCCCAGCGCGTTCTCGTGGATGTTCCGGCGCAGCGCGACCAGGACCTTCCGCTCCACGCGATAGCGCAGCGGCCCCTTCGCCTTCACGGGCACCGGTGCGCCCGTCGCGGCTTCGAGCTGGGCCACGATCTTCTCGCGCGCGTAGCCGAGCGTCTCGAGGTCGGCGGGGTCGAGCTCGTCGAGCACGCCGGCGACGAGCCCCAGCACCTCGGGGTTGGACGCGATCTCCGCCGCCCACTTGCTGACCGACGAGGTCACCGGTCGCGCGTGCCGCGCGACGCCGGTCGGATCGCCGAGCCCTTTCCACTCCTCGCCGCTCTCGCCGTAGCTGATCGCCTTCTCCTCGAACGGGATCCCCAGGTGCTCGCAGACGCGCCGGAAGTGCGTCTCCGGATCCTTCACGAGTTCCTCGTACTTGACCCACACGTGCGGCACCGGACGGTCGCGCACGAAGCTCGCGAGCGCGGGCACGTAGCGCTGCAGGATCGGATTGTGCGTGATCGCGACGCGATAGTCGCCGTCGAAGAAGGACTCGGCGTAGGACGAGAGCACGGCGAGCGGGTGGCGCGTCAGCACGACGTAGCGGGCGCCCGGATAGAGCTTCGTCAGGAACGGCAGGACGAGCGCGTAGGCGGGCGTCTTGTCGAGGAAGAAGCGCTTCTCCGCCGGCGCCAGCTCGAGGAGCTGGCCGTAGACCGAGTCGGTGTAGGCGCGCAGCGCGTCGAGATAGCCGGCCTCGCCGCGCGGAAGCTCGGCGACGATCTCGCGGATCGCCTGCTCGACGTTGTTGGGATCGTAGGGCGCCTTCTGGACCTTCCCGAAGTAGCCGAGGTGGGCGAGCGGCGTGACGACGTGCGGCTCGGCGCGGCCGTAGACGAGCGAGTGGGCCGAGAGCATGCGCGCCAGCAGCGTCGTTCCCGAGCGCGGGGCGCCGATCAGGAAGACGAGGCGATCCTGCATCCGAGCGGCCATCATCCGGGCCCGCGGCCCAGGTGTCCAACAACCTCGGGTTTCGAAGCTCCCGGAAGCATGCCAGAGTGGTGCGCACCGGAAGCGCGATGCAGACCGAACGGCCGACCGCGAAAGAGGTGAGGGGGCAGCTCGATCGCGGCATGGAGGCTCAGCTCCGCAACTTCCGTCACGCGCTGAACGAGGGCATGCCGCGCCTCGGCTGGAAGATCGGCATCAACGATCCGCGCATGCTCGAGCGCCTCGGCCTCGCCGAGCCGGCGATCGGCTGGCTCGCGGGCGATCGCGCGATGCGCTCCGGCGATCGCTACGTGCTCCGTCGCGGCACGCGCGTCTTCGTCGAGGCCGAGATCGCGCTCCACGTCGGCGGCGGGGCGGTGTCGCTCCAGGCACCCGCGCTCGAGCTCGTGAATTTCAGTCTGCCCGCCAACTCGCTCGAGGGGGCGCTCGAGCACAACATCTACCACGAGGCCGTCGTGCTCGGCGCCGAGGTGCCGCCGGTGTCGCTCGACGGCAGCTCCTGGCCGCACCTCTACCGCAACGGCACCGAGGTCTCGCGTCGCGAGCCGAAGCTCCTGGCGATGGATCCGGGCGCGGTCCTGCGCCACGTCTCGGGGCTCCTCGCCCGCTACGGGGAGTGGCTCGAGGCGGGCGACTGGATCATCGCGGGATCGCTCATCCAGCCCCTGTCCGTCCGGGCGGGAGACAAGATCGAGGCCGACTTCGGCCCGCTCGGGAAGGTCGCGGTCGAGGTCGCCGAGTAGCAGGACCGATCGGTCGTTCGATTGACACCCCTTCCGAGCGCGTGTTAGCCGACCCGCTTTCGACGCACTTCCACACCGCATCGGAGGACAGATGGGCAAGCTTCTCGAAGGCAAGGTCGCCGTGGTCACCGGGTCGGGCCGGGGCATCGGGCGCGGCATCGCGCTCGCGCTCGCGACCGAGGGTGCCAAGGTGGTCGTGAACGACGTCGGCTGCGCGACCGACGGGCGCGGCACCGACGCCGATCCGGCGGCGGGGGTCTGCAAGGAGATCGCCGCGCTCGGCAGCGAGGCGATTCCCAACTACGACAGCGTCGCCGAGTTCGACAGCGCGGGGAACATCATCAAGGCGGCGGTCGACAAGTGGGGACGCATCGACATCCTGGTCAACAACGCCGGCATCCTGCGCGACAAGCAGCTCGTCAACATGGCGCCCGAAGATTTCGACGCGGTCCTGAAAGTCCACCTCTACGGCGGCTTCAACTGCTGCCGGCACGCGCTGCCGCACATGCGCGAGAAGGGCTACGGCCGCATCATCAACATCGTCTCGAGCGCCGGCCTGCGCGGAAACTTCGGGCAGGCGAACTACGGCGCCGCCAAGGCCGGGCTCATGGGGCTCACCTTCGTCATCGCCGTCGAGCACATGAAGGGCAACGCCGAGGGCAAGTACTCGATCACGGCCAACGCGCTCGCGCCCGCCGGCATGACCCGCATGGTGGGCCAGATCCCCGGCATGGAAGGCCGTCCGGTGCCGCCGGAGATGAACCCCGATCTGAACGGGCCCATCGTCGCCTACGTCGCGTCCGAGGAGGCGAAGCACGTCAACGGCCAGATCTTCGGTCGCCGCGGCTACGCCTACACCCTCTTCCAGACGCCGAAGCCGCTCGCCGCCATGTTCAAGGAAGGCGGCTGGTCGGCCGGGGAGATCGCGAAGAACTTCGACGCGGCGTTCTTCGAGCACCTCTCGGTACCCGGCATTCCGGTCACGCCCGCGATGAAGGCGGCCGCCGCGGCGGCCGCGCAGAAGAAGGGGTAGGGGAGATCCATCGGGGCCGTCCTGCGACGTAGGAGGGACCATGACACCCAAGGGCTTTTCGCACGTCGGCCTTTCGACGCTCGACCTCGACGCGACGCGCGCCTTCTACGAGGGCGTGCTCGGCTTCCGGGCGGTGCGCTGCGACATCATGGAGTTCGAGGAGGGCGGCCGTATCCGTCACGTCTTCTTCGACTGCGGGAACGGCCAGATGATGGCCTTCATGGAGCCGAAGGGCGTTCCCGGCGTCCCCGCCGAGTACGACGCCGGCATCAACCGCGGCCTCGGCGTGCCCGACGCGTTCTACCACTTCGCGTTCGACGTCGAGTCGCACGCCGCCCTGGTCGCGAAGCGCAACGCGCTGCTCGCCAAGGGCGTCAGGGTGACGCCGATCGTCGACCACGAGGGGTGGATGGAGTCCATCTACTTCAAGGACCCGAACGGCCTCATGCTGGAGTTCGCGTGGCAGAGCCGCGCCCTCACCGACGACGACGCGGTGATGGCGCTCCGGGCCCGCCATTCGCTCCGAGCGCGCTCACCGGTGACCGACTTCCGCCGCGACTAGCAACGGGGTCGTTGCGGCGGCCGTTGCGCCGGCGACCGTGCGATGCCGCGGCGCGGCCGCTCCGTCCGGGTACGGCGCGTGCATCGGGGAGCGCATGCTCCCGACGCTCGAGACACAGGTCGGCGACGTGCACGTCGTCGTCTCGCTGTACGGCATCGCCGTCATGCTCGCCGTCGCCGCCGGCATGATCCTCGCCACGCGGCAGGCGCGACGGCCCGACGTCGTCCTGGTCGCGGCGCCCCTCGTCGTCGCGGGCGCGTGGTGGGGCGCCGGGGCATACTATCGCGCCGTGCACGGCGGCGCGGGCCTCGCGTCGATGGGCGGCATCGGCGGCGGCATCGTGATGGTCGCGGCTGCGAGCCGGCTCGCGGGTGTGCGTTGCCTCGATCTGCTCGACGCATTCGCCCCCGGCGCGCTGCTCGGCTTCGGCGTCGGTCGCATCGGCTGCTTCCTCGCCGGGTGCTGTTTCGGGCGGCCCACGGAGCTGCCGTGGGGCATCGTGCTGCCGGATCTCGGTCCTCCGCCCCGCCATCCCGTGCAGCTCTACGCCGCGGGCGCCGACTTCGCCCTCGCCGCCTGGCTGGTGCGGAGCCCTGGTCCGCCGGGGGCGACGGCGTGCCGCGCGATGATCGGCTACGGCGTCGTTCGCGTGGCGCTCGAGACGATGCGCGATCCCGCTGCGACCGATCTCCTCTGCGCGTGGGGCATCACCGTTCCGCAGGCCTGCGCGATCGCGCTGGTCCTGGCCGGTCTGGCGCTGTCGACGCAGCGCCCGCGGGTCAAATCCCCTTGACAATCCGAGCTGGTCTGTAAGCACGTAGAGCGCACGGAGGTGGTGCCCATGTTCGGTCGCTCGCTGTCCGCTGCCGGGCTCGTCGTCCTGCTCGCCGTCGCGCCGGCGAGCGCGCGCTTCCACTTCGCGGAGATCCACGAGGCCATGTCGGGCGTCGGGAGCGATCCGACCGTGCAGTTCGTCGAGATCCGCATGCTGGCGATCCTCCAGGACCTGGTGGCGCACAGCCGTCTCACCGCCTTCAACTGCGACGGCACGTCGGCCACGATCCTTCTCGAGGTGCCGGCCAACGTCGGCATGGCCGGCGAGGACGTGCGCTGGGTGATGGCGAGCCCGAGCGCGGTCGGCTTCAACACGGTCTTCGGCATCAACCCCGACTTCACCTTTTCGGGGAGCATCGATCCGACCTGCGGCAACATCTGCTGGGGCGCCCCCGGCAACAGTGTCCCCGAGAACCCGCCGACGTGGAACGCGGCGGACGTGAACAACTACGTCGACTGCCTGGCCTACGGCGGCTACACGGGCCCGACGCGGCTCGGCCAGCCGGTCGTCGCGGGACCGCTGGGCAACGGCACGCAGAGCCAGACGCGCACGACGGGTAGCCAGACCTTCAACCTCACGTGTCCGTCACCGCAGAACAACGCCGGCAACGTGGGAAGTCTCACGGGCTGCACCACCACGACCACGACGACCATCGTCACCACCACGTCCACCTCCACGTCGACGACGTCGACCTCCACGTCGACCACCACCACGACCTCGCTCGTCCCGTCGCAGCTCATCGACGGCAGCAAGATCTCGCTGAAGGACGATCCGGCGAACGCCGCGAAGCGGAAGGCGACCGTGCAGTCGAAGGACCTCGACGTCACGCTCGGAGACGGCAACGGGTCGGGCGACGATCCGCGCACGGTCGGCGCGACGGTGCGCATCGTCTCGACGGCCGGCGACGGCTTCGACGACACCTACACCCTCGCGCCCGGCCCGTCGTTCTGGTCGCTCGTCGGCCACGAGGGCGAGAACAAGGGCTACAAGTACAAGGACAACCTGCTGGTGAACGGTCCGGTGAAGGCGTTCCAGGTGAAGCCGAACAAGATCCTCAAGATCACCGCCAAGGGCAGCCAGCTCGGCCACACGCTCGCGGCGAACCCCGATCCGGTCGACGTCGTCGTCACCATGGGAACGCAGCACTACTGCATGCGGTTCGCGGGTACGGTCACGTTCAAGACACCGAAGTCGTTCAGTGCGAAGCTGGCGCCGGCGCCGGGCGCGTGCGCGCCCTGAGCCGCGTCAGCTCCCGACGTTCCACAGGGCGACGCGGCCCACCGCGTCGCCCGTCGCGACCTGGGCGCCCGCCCATGCGAGCGCGTGGATCTGCGCCTGGCTCCAGTCGAGCGTGCGAAGGATCGCGCCCCGTCCCGGATCGACGAGCACGACGCGACCGCTCGGCAGGCCGACCGCGACGCGACCGTTCGGGCCTGCGGCGAGCCGCGCCGGCGTATAGCCGACCTCGAGCGCAGCGAGCGTCCGGCCGTCGGCCGGGTCGAGGCTGCGCACGAAGCCGTCGGCCGTGAGCGTGACGAGCCCCGTCGTCTCGAAGCCGAGCGACGTCACCGCCCGGGTGCTCGGGTGCCACGGAGGCTCCCCCGCGCCCTGGCGCGCATCGAAGAGCGTGATCGCGCCGCTCTCGTCGCCGACGGCGACGTGCGTGCCGGTGGCGTCGATCGCGACCGCCGACGCCTCGGCCGTAGCGTGATAGCGCGTGAGTTCGTGCCCGTCGTCCGCGTCGATCACGTGCGCGGCGACGTCGTGGAACGCGGTCACGACGATCCGCCGTCCGCCCGGCCACCAGGCGGCGTCGCGCACGACGTCGTTCGCGCCCGAGAGCACGCGCACGAGCTTTCCGCTCGGCAGGGCGTAGCGCAGCAGGCGTCCCTCGAGCACCACCAGGGCCTCGGTGCCGTCGGGCCGCCACGCGATGCGGTTCACGATCTCGGGGTGCGGCGTCTCGCCGGGCGGCACGGCGATCGGCGGCGCGGGATCGAGCGCGCCCGCGAGCGTGCCCTCCGGAAGACGCCACACGCTGACCCCGGCTCCCGCGACCGCGACGAGCAG
This sequence comes from Candidatus Eisenbacteria bacterium, assembly GCA_035577985.1. Classification (NCBI taxonomy): domain Bacteria; phylum Candidatus Eiseniibacteriota; species Candidatus Eiseniibacteriota bacterium. The sequence continues at coordinate 7,050 of DATJZY010000014.1, read as the reverse complement.
CGTCGCGCCGTCGGGCGAGGCGGCGAGCGCGGAGATCGGCTGGCTGAAGGTGATGAGGCAGCGCGGCTGCGACGGTCCCGCGGGCTCGAGCGGGGCGCAGGCCGACTGCGCGACGGCGGCCGCGCCGCCGGCGCCCGGCGCGATCGGGAGCGCGAAGTCCATCGCGATGCTCTCGCCGCCGAGCGCGATCGCCACCTTGGCGTCGATGCGCGGCGCGGCGATCGGCTTCGCGCGTCCGACCAGGGCTTCGCCCTCGGGCGCGAGCGGTACGATCTCCGAGCCGGCGATCGTGATCGTGCCGCGTGCGCCGTCGACGGCGAGCGGGCGGCGATAGAAGTCCGTCACGTACACTTCGAGGCGACCGTTCGCTTCGGCGCGCGCCTCGAGATGTCGCCCGCCCACCATCGCGACCACGCCGCCGTGGTGTGGCGTGTGGTCGTGCATGAGGACCGTCTTCGCCTCCTCGCGACGCAGCGACACGAGCGCCGGCTGCGCGAAGGCCCGTCGCGCATACTCGAACGTGATCGGGGCGTTCGGCCCGAGCCCGTCGACGAGGGCCGGATCGGCGACCGTGAGCCGCAGCGTGACGCCGGTCGACATGCCCGGCACGTCCGCACGCCGCACGACGATGGCATGCCGATCGGCGTCGATGCTCACCACCTCGCCCGTGCCGGTCGAGGTCGTCGTGCCGCACGCGAGCGCGGCGACGAGCAGGCTGTAGAGGATCCGGCGCGTGGGTCGGCGTTAGCGGGAAGGGTGCGGGAGGTCCAGCGACGACGCCGGATGGCGCCGGCGAACCGATCGGCCGAGGCATCTGCGTGGTACCGCGGCCAAGCGGGCATGCGGTGCACACGATCGGCCACTGGCCGTCCACGACGGGCGAGGCGGCGGGTTACCGGGATCCCGTCCGCATGGTAGATCCTTTCGGGAGTCCGATGACGCGCCGGCTTCCCGTCCTGCTCGTTCTCGTCGCGCTCGTTGCCGGAGGCGTCGCCGAAGGCCGGGACCGGCGGACGATCACCGTGAAGGTTCCCCGAGTTTCGCTCCCACCGGGGAGCGATCTGGAGACGTGCTATTTCGTGAAGGTTCCGGCCACCGCTCCATTCGCGCTCGGCTCGTGGCGTGTCGCGCACGCCGGGACGAAGAGTCGCACGGGAGCACGCCACTTTCTCGTGTACCTGTATACGGGCGAGCGGCTCGCCGAGTTCCCCGAGAAGACGTTGCTGCAGAGCCGCGGCTGCATCGATCTGGGGCCCGTCGATCGCGACCGGCGGGTGCTGGTGGCGACCGCCGGCTCGAATCAGAAGCTCGTGCGAACGCTGCCGAAGGGGGTCGCCGCCGAGCTCGCACCGGTGGCCGATGCACCCGGCGGCGCGCCGGCGGCGATCGGGCTGCTCATCGACACGAACTGGGGCAACGCCGACACCAAGACGCACGTCGTGTCGACGCGCCTGGTGCTGCGCGCGGCCAAGCCGAAGCAGGTGCGCCGCACGGCCCGGCCGCTCTCCGACCGGACCGCCGAGGCGGGGATCCTCGTTCCTCCGTTCAGCGAGGGAGCGACCGAGAATCTCGTCGACGCTCGCTGGACGGCACCGGCCGATACGTGCGTGCTCGGGCTCTCGAGCCAGATGCACCGCCGCGGACGCTGTGCCGGCGTCGATCTCCTCGGTACCGACGGTCAGACGAAGAACCCGACAGGGAGCCCCGAGAACCTGTGCGCGCCCGGACGCCGCCAGCTCTTCGTCGGCCTCGACTTCACCGACCCGGGTGCGCTCGGCTTCTCGTCGGCACTTGCCGTGGGCGCCGGCGAGGCGCTGCGCTACGGCTGCTGGCTCGACAACGGTGCCCGGTCGTCGCCGGTTCGGCTCGGATGCGAGGAGACACCGGGCGTCGTCCCCGGGGGCGTCGGCCATCCGGCGGCACCGTGCTCGCTCGCGATGCCGCACAGCCCCGACTGTCCCGGCCAGGCGGCGTGCGTGCCGGCCAACGACGTCGCCGGCGACAGCGTGGACGACGAGGTATGCGGGATCACGGCGCTCGTCTACGACGCGGCCCCCGGGGGCGATTGCGACGTGTCGGGGTTGCCATGATCGTTCGCGCCGTCCTCGCGTTCGCCTTCCTGGTCGCCGTCACGGCTGACGCGCACATGGTCACCATCTTTCCGAGCACGTGCGCCGTGACGATGGGACTCTCCGCTCCGGCCGGCGGCGTGGTCGCCGACGTGGCGGCGCCAGCGGCGGGCGACCTCCTGCGCGTCATGTACGATCCGTCGACGAGCCCGACGTTGAGCCGCGTGCAGGTATGCCCCGCGGATCCGATCGATCCAGCGAACCGTTGCGGGGCGATCCGCCCGCGCCCGTTCACCGCGGGCCCGCACACCGGGTCGATCGCGTTCCCCGCGTTCGTCGGGATCCAGCTCCTCTCGAGCGGGGAGCTGCGGCGCGCGGATCTCCCGATGGCGATCACGCTCGACGGCACGTCGGACTCGGTTGCCATGGACTTCACGTCCGGCTTCGCGATGGCCGGTGGTACCCTGGTGGTCGGGGCGCCGATCGACGCGTCGGGTGCATTCGCGCTCGTCGGGGTGGGGCGATCGGCCGCGCTGTCGCCGCCGCTCGCCGACGTCGACCTGCTGCTCACGCTGTCCTGCACGCTGGCGCCGGTGCCCGATCTCGACCAGTTCGCGCTCGCGCCTCGTCTGTCACGCGTGGCGGGCCTGGCGACGTCCCACGCGCGAACGCTGACGATGGTGCTGGAAGCCAATTCGATCCTTCCCGCGTCCTTCGACACCACGCCGACGACGCTCCGTCTGGGGCCCGCGCCGGCGATGGAGCTGCGGCTCGACGGCGGGCTGGCGGCGGCGGGCCGGAAGGGATTCGCCGCGACGGCGTTCGACGGCAGCCGTGTGTCGGTGATGCCGCTGCGACGGCCCGGACGCCTCGCGTACCGGATCCGCCTGCGCGGGCCGGGCATCGCCGATCTGACGGCTGCGCCGGAGGGTTCGCTCGTCGTCGAGAGCGGTGGGCTGATCGCCCGCACGGCGGTCGCCATGCGCCCCAATCGCGCAAGGACCCGCGTCAGAGTGCGGTTGGCGCGATCGCGTGGGCAGGGCTAGGGTACGAGGAGACGTCACGATGCGAGGCACGAAGTGGAGCATGGGGGTCGCGATCGCCGTCGCGAGCGTTCTGATCGGCGCCGCCCCGCAGCGCGCGAGCGCGCAGCCCGTGAACCACGGTCGGCTCGTCATCCGACCGGGCAAGGGCCGCGTCGATCCGAACACCGGCAGCGCGATGTTGTCGGTCCGCCGCTGGGACTTCACCCTCTCGCCCACGACGGACGGCATCAGCCCCGCAACCGAGCCCGTCATCATCGCGATCGCCGAGGAGACGTTCCGGATCCCGGCCGGGATGCTGAAGGAGTCGAAGAGCGGCAAGCGGTTCTCCTACAAGAGCAGGACCGACCGGGGCGTTCGTTCGTTCCGTCTGATCCTCAATCAGGATGGGACCTATCGCGTTCGCTTCGCGCTCGCCGGTGTCGACTTCTCCCGGCTACTCCTCCTGGACCGCCCCGTCATCGAGTGCATGCCGTTCGCCGTGATCGTCGGCAACGACGACGGCTTCTCGGGCGTGAAGGTCGAGCTGCTCAAGCCCGCGCCGTCGGCGAGGCTCACCATTCCGGGCTTTTGCACCGACGTTCCGGGCTGGCCCTGGGTCTAACCTGACGATCTGATCCGGCTGCGCCCGGCCCTGGATATCCCCGAAAATCCCTTGACGGCTTCGCGCGGGGCGCGATACGTCAGACGCCAAGGCTCGCCACATGCCGGGTGCCCGGCGTGGGCGGCGTGCCGCGCACATTGGAGGGGGATCCCATGACGAAGAACGCGCACCGAATCCGGGCTGGCTGGCTCATTGCGATCGCGATCCTGTTCGCGAGCGTTCAGGGGGCTTCGGCCGACCCGGCGAAGTGCGAGCGCGGCATCACCAAGTCGTCCGCGAAGTACGTCCAGGGGCGCAGCAAGGCCCTCCAGAAGTGCGAGGACCAGAAGACCAAGGGTGCGCTCCCGCCGACCCAGGACTGCACCATGGAGTCCAAGACGATGCTGCTGCTCGGCAAGCTCGTGACGAAGCTGGACACGGGCATCGCCAAGGTGTGCGGCGGCGCCGACAAGATCTGCGGCGCGGGCGGCGACGACGATCCGCTGTCGTCGATCGGGTGGGCCAGCGTTCCGTTCTGTCCCGACATCGAGAGCTTCGGCTGCAACAACGCGATCAACAACTGCGACGACATCAGCACCTGTCTCGAGTGCAGCGCCAACGGCCTCGTCGATCAGGCCATTGCGCTCTACTACGGCGCCCTCAACACCGCCGAGTTCGGCACCAACAGCACGGTCAACAAGTGCCAGCAGGCGATCGGCAAGGCCACGGCGAAGTTCCTGCAGGCCAAATCGAAGGCCCTGCAGAAGTGCTGGGACGCCCGCATCAAAGGCATCCACTCGAATCCGTGCCCGAGCCCGGGCGACGGCAAGGCCGCGATCCTCATCTCGACCGCCGAGTCGAAGAAGCAGGACTCCATCTGCAAGGCGTGCGGCGGCCCCGACAAGATGTGTGACGGCAACGGCGATCTCACGCCCGGCGCCATCGGCTTCGTCCCGGTGTGCCCGGCGCTGACGCCGCCCGGCAGCTCGAGCTGCTCGGCCACGATCTCGAGCACGAACGACATCGTCGAGTGCGTCGATTGCATCACCGAGTTCAAGGTCGACTGCATCGACGCCCTCGCGGTGCCGGAGTTCGTGAGCCCGCTGCCGCCCGAGTGCCAGGCCAACACGACCACCACGACCACGTCGACCAGCACGTCGAGCACGACCTCGACGAGCACCTCGTCGACGACGACCACGTCGACCTCGACGTCGTCCACGACGACCACGTCGACCAGCACGTCGTCGACGACGACGACGAGCACGTCGCTGCCCTCGACCACCAGCACGTCGACCACGACGTCGACGTCGACCAGCACGACGACCAGCACCACGACCTCGACGACCACGTCGACCGTGACGACCACGTCGACCACGACCAGCACGACGACCAGCACCTCGACGTCATCGACCACCACCACCAGCACCACGACGTCGACCACCACGACCACGGGCGGCGCGACGCCGTCGTTCCTCGACTTCACGACGACGGCGGGGGTGGGGAACTGTGGCCAGACGTTCCGCGACGTGGCCGCCTCAGGCCCCGTCCTGAAGAACCTCGGCTGCAGCGGTCTGGACATCGGCGGCGGCTCGGCCACCGTGGCCGAGGGGCCGACGCCGGACGGCGCCACGAGCCGCTTCACGACCAGCTGCACGGGCTCGAGCTGCACCATCGGCGCGACGCTGGCCAACGGGGTCGGCTTCAAGTGCACCAACACCGGGTGCGTGTTCGGCACGCCGTTGCCGATTCCGAACGCCGGAACGACGACCTGCGTCCAGAACGTCTTCGCGGCGCCGGCGAGCGGCACCCTCGACACGTCGACCGGTGCCGCGTCGCTCACCCTGCCTCTCAGCTCGGTGACGGTCGTCACGGGCAACGCCGCGCAGCCGTGCCCGCTCTGTCGCATCGGGACGATCGCCGGCGCTCCGTGTGCCGGCACCCCCGGCTCGCCGTGCACCGGCGTCTGCGAAGGTAGCCCGAACCAGGGCGATCCATGCACCAGCACGAACTCCTCCGGTCTCACGAACGACTGCCCGGCACCGGCGTCGAGCGCGCTCGGGAACCGTTGCTACAAGGGCAGCAACAACAACGGCGCCTGCACGTCGAACGCGCAGTGCCCCGGCGGCGGCGTCTGCGCGATCTTCGTCGGCAACATCCCCGTGAACCTCTCGCCGCTCACGACCGGCCTCACCAACATGTCGAACGCGAGCGGTCTCTTCTGCACGCAGGCGCGCTGCGTCGGCGGCACGAACTACGGCAACACGTGCACCGTCGATACCGACTGCCCCGGCACGACCGCGGTTCCGCGGTGCATCGCGCAGGGCGCTGGCCAGGCCGGCGCGTTCCTCACCAACGTCTGCCTCGACGGCCCGAACAGCGGGCTGCCGTGCACCGTCGCGACGCAGACCGCCGACTGCGGTGCCACCTTCACCTGCCGGTTGGGCAACGTGAACAACATGTGTGCGTCCGGCAGCCGGGTCGGCAAGGGCTGCACGGCGGCCACGGGAGCCACGGGATGCGGCAGCAACGCAACGTGCTCCGGCGGTCCCGGAATGCAGGGCACGTGCCCCGCGGGTGACATCTGCTCGGCGGCCAGCGGCGGCACCTGTGGCGGTCCCACCGGGAGCTGCGTGCGCGCCGGTACGCTGGCACGTCACATCCGCGAGCAAGGAACCCCATCGGGGAGCCTCATGCCACTCAATTCGTCGCACGCGGCAACCCTCGCCACCGTGTTCTGCATCCCGGCGGCGAACACCGATCCGAACGGCACCGGCCAGGGCTTCCTCATCAACGGCGCCGCGAACCTCCCGGGTCCGGGCGCGACCACGCTCCCGGGCACGATGGTGCTGCGCCCGTAGGCCGCCCTTCATCACGATCGTCACGAGCCCCTGGGCCGACCCGGCCCAGGGGCTCTTTCGTCTCGGCGTTGTTTGACCCCCCACGGCGGAGCCGGTAAGAGTCGCGCCCTCTAGCTTCGGCCAGGTAGCTCAGTTGGTAGAGCACGTGACTGAAAATCACGGTGTCGACGGTTCAATCCCGCCCCTGGCCACTTGTTAGATCGCGGACTTGCGCACCACTGACGACGCGTCAGCGCACGTTCGCACGTTGGTTGTCCGAAGGATTGTCCGAATTGACGGCTAGCGGGGCAACTCGCGGGCCGGCATCGCGACGCTCGGCGACGTAGCGCGACGTCGCCTCCGCGGCTGCCTCGAGGTCAGCCTCGGACGTGATGTCATAGCGGTCGAAGACGCTCCGCGTCCGGTGGCCGCTCACGCGCATCGCGACTAGCTCAGGGACCCCGGCTCGCACCATGTTGCGCACGGCGGAGCGACGGAGGTCGTGGAACAGGACGCCG
>DATJZY010000013.1 GCA_035577985.1 Candidatus Eisenbacteria bacterium | reverse complement strand
GCGCGACGCTCCGTCTGCGGCCGACGACGGGCGCTTCGGCCCCTCGCGACAACGGCCGCCCCGCTCTGCTAGGAGACGCACATGTACCGCGTCATCCAGTGGAGCACCGGAAACGTCGGAACGTACGCGCTCCGGCACGTCATCGACCACCCCGAGCTCGAGCTGGTCGGGGTGTGGGTGAGCAGCGACGCCAAGGCCGGCAAGGACGCGGGCGAGCTGTGCGGCCGTCCCCGCACCGGCGTGGCCGCGACCAGGGACGCCGCCGCGCTCCTCGCCATGGACGCGGACTGCGTCTGCTACACGGCGACCGCCGACCTGCGCATCTTCGACGCGATCGACGACGTCACGAAGATCCTCGCCGCCGGAAAGAACGTGGTGTCGAGCTCGATCGTGCCGCTGGTCCACCCGAAGTCGTTCCTCCCCAACGTCCGCGACCAGCTCGCCGAGGCGTGTCGCACCGGCCGCTCGTCGTTCTTCACGTCCGGAATCGATCCGGGCTTCGCGAACGACCTGCTGCCGCTCGTCCTCTCGGGCCTCTGCGGCCCGTGGGAGGAGATCCGCGTCCAGGAGATCATCAACTACGCGACCTACAACCAGCCGCAGGTCCTGTTCGAGACCATGGGATTCGGACAGCCGATGGACGCCGAGCCGATCCTGCTCTCGCCGGGCACGCTCGCGTTCGCGTGGGGCGGTACGGTCCGCCTTCTCGCCGAGGGCCTCGGGCTCGAGCTCGAGGACGTGCGCCAGACGTTCGAGCGGCGCCCGGCGGTGAAGCCGATCCGCATCGGCGATCGCACCGTCGAGCCCGGCACCATGGGGGCGCTACGGTTCGAGGTGCAGGGCATCGTCGGGGGCAAGCCGGTCATCGTCGTCGAGCACGTGACCCGCGTCGACGACGGCCTCGCGCCGGACTGGCCGCAGGGCGAAGGCAGCTACCGCGTGCTGGTGAAGGGCGTGCCGTCCATGCGGTGCGAGTACGAGTTCTGGGACGAGAAGGGCGACCACGCCGTCGGCGGCGTGGTCCTCACGGCGACGCGCATCGTGAACGCGATTCCCGCCGTGTGCGACGCGCCGCCGGGGCTGCTCTCCGCGCTCGACCTGCCGCTCGTGACCGGTCGCGGCCTCCTGCGCTGAGCCGGGCCGGCCGGCGCTACCGGCAGTCGGGCGAGGCGGTCCCGAACGAGAGCTTCTTCACCTTGTTCGCGGCGCAGCCCTCGATGTCGTACACCCCGTTGCCCATCGAGGTGCCGCCCCTCACCGTGTTCCCCGACCCGCCGACGTGGATCCCGTCGACGCCGTTCTGGCCCGTGCTCGACAGGAGGAGCTTGTTCTTCGAGCCGCTCACCTCGATGCCGCTGTCCTCGTTGCCGTCGGCGCGATTGCGCATGAGCTTGTTCTTGCCGGCGGAGGTCGGCAGGTCGAATCCGTCGGCGCCGTTGCCCGTCGACACGTTGTCGGCGACCTTGTTCTTGGAGCTGCGCAGGTAGAAGCCGTCGTCGCCGTTGTTCGACGACGTAGTGCCGACGATCCGGTTCTTCTCCGCCTGCGCCAGCACGTCGACCCCGTCGTCGCCGCTGTTCTGCACCGTCATGCCCTGCACGACGTGCTTCCCTTGCCCCGCGAGCCCGACGCCGTTCGCGCACCCGATGACGGTCCCGCCCATGACCTTGGACTTCCTTCCCGTGAGCACGATCCCCTGCGGCAAGATCCCATCGCCATCGAGATCACTGCACGACACTGCAAACCCCGCCAGATCGAGCGATCCCGAATCGACGACGATCGCCGCATCCACCCCATCACAAGGCCCCACGTTCGCCGTCAGCGTGACCTTCTGCTTCGCTCCGACGGTACCCCCGCACGTGACCTGCGCCCCAGCCGCGAACGGCACCAACAGAATCACCACCACGAGGCGCGTCACCACTACCGAAGACTCTGCCCGAAGCGCCGCCGCCCGCAAGAGCACTCCCGCCGCGATTCGAAGCACGCGCGACCGACGTTCCTTCATGTGTGGCAGCGTTGCCGCGCCGGCTTCGCCGGCCGCGGCATGCTGGTCGCGCGTGCCACCGCCGCTACACCCTCGCCCCCGACCCAAGACGAAGTCTTGGGTCGGCTAATCCGACTTTCCCTTGAACTGCGTCCCGTCGTTGATGATCTGACCCGCGGGGGAGAACGTCGCGCCCCAGCACTGGCCGTTCTCGGACTGGAGCTGCACGATCGCCGGCAGCGTCAGCGAGAGCGGCAGCGCGGGCAGGTTCGAGCCCTTGCCCTTCATCTGCACCTTCGCCTTGCCGGCGAGGCCCGCCTTCAGCACGATCTTGTCGACGCCGAGCGGGTCGCGCAGCGGATCCTTGTAGGAGAAGCCCTTGATGCTGAGCGTCTTCCAGCACGCCTTGGTGCCGCAGAGGCCGCCCGCCGGTGCGGTCGCCTTCAGCACGAGCCCCGGCGCGTAGACGCACAGGGCGTAGTCGTCGGTGGTGTCCGGTTGGCCGAAGTCGACGGTGTTGGTCGCGGCGCCCTTCACCCACTTGTACTGCACGAGGTCGTTCGTGTCGGTCGGGCCCTTCTTCATCTGGAACTTCGATTTGAGCGGCACGGTCGGCAGCTTGCAGTTCGTCCGCGGACCTTCGACGCAGCCCATGCCCGCGTCGCACGTCTCGCAGAGCGGACATGTCTGCGTCGTGCCGCCGGCGCACACGCCGCTCGTGCACGTCTCCCCGGACGTGCACGCGTTGCCGTCGTCGCACGAGACCCCTTCGTTGCCAGCGTTGTGCGTGCACGCGCCGGCGCCGTTGCACACGTCGACCGTGCACGGGTTCGGGTCGGCGCTGCACGGCGTGCCGGAGGTGACGGCCGTGCAGTCGGTGTTGCAGCACGAGCCGGGCGTGCCGTTCGCAGGGCCGTCGTCGCAGGCCTCGGTGTAGCTGGGCCCGCTGTCGATGACGCTGTTGCCGCACAGGCTCGTGATCGTCACGGTGACGAAGTGCCCGTCGTCGGCCTGGGTGCGGGCCGGGCTGCCCGGATAGTCGCCGGCGGTCTCGGTCGAGACGTCCGACGTGCCGCCCAGGCGGATCGCGGCCTCGTCGCCGCCGCCCGACGTCGTGGTGGTGCTCTGGGTGAACACGAACCGCAGGCTGTGTGCGACGGGACCGCCGTTGCTCACGCCGAAGACGGTCGCGCTGCCCATGTCGCTGATCGCGACCGCGCCGCCCGCCGCGCCGCTCGCGCTGCCGGGATCGGCCAGGTCGAGGCTGCCCGACGTGAGCGTGCCGCCGGTGAGGAGACCGGTGATGCCGCTCACGTCGGCGACCGCGCTGCCCGGCCCGTCGTTCACGAGATGGAGGTCGCCCGAGAGGGCCGTGTCGACCGTCAGCACGTACGCGCCCGGTGCGGTCGCCGTGAAGTCGATCTGGTAGTCCGACGTCAGGGGCTCGATGCCGGCGCTGCTGCCCGCGCCGTCGCTGTCGACCGTGACCAGCGAAACGTAGCGCGTGACGAACGCACCGGCGGCGGAGGAGACGACGTCGACCACGCTCTCGCGCTCGCGGCTCGGGGTGGATGCCGTCCCGGCAACGAGCTCGTTCGGGTTGCTCGAGTTCGTGAGCGTCGGATGCGAGAGCTGGGCCGTGGCGGGGACGCCGCTCGTTGCGAGCGCGCCGGCGGCTACGAGCGCGACGAGAGCCCTTCGCGGCCAGCCGAACGTGCGAGTCGTCATCGTGATACCTCCGGAGGCGGTGCCTGTCGTAGCCAGCCGCGACTACCGCAGCCATCGGTGCGATAACACGGCGCGGCCCCTCGGCGTCAAGGAAAAATGGCGTGAAATCCCCGAGGGGACTCGCGGCGACGACGCGATCGGGCTAGGACGCGGTCATGGATGCGAAGACGCACGGCAATCCCGGGCCGTCGCCAGTCGAAGCGGTGCTGCAGCTGTCCACTGGCGTCTGGACCGCACAGGCGCTGTGGGCGGCAGCCAGCCTGGGCGTCGCGGACCAACTCGCCTCAGGTCCGAAGACGCGGGACGAGCTCGCCCGCGCGGCCGACGCCCAGCCGCGGGCGCTCTATCGCGTCCTGCGCGCGCTCGCATGCCTCGGCGTCTTCGCCGAGCGGGCGGACGGCCGGTTCGAGAACACGCCGCAGTCGGAGTTCCTGCGCTCGGACGTGCCGGGCTCGGTCCGCGACTACGTCATCTTCGCCGGCCAACCCTGGCACCTCGCTGCGTTCGCGGACATCCTGCACTCGGTGCGGACGGGCGAGCCGTCCGGCGAGCGCGCGGTCGGGAAGCCCCTCTGGGAGTTCTTCGCGACGGACGGCGAGCAGGGGCGCATCTTCAACGCCGCCATGACCGGGATCATCGGCGGCCGGGCCATGGCCGTGCGCGACGCGTACGACTTCTCCGGCGTCCGGACGCTCGTCGACGTGGGTGGCGGGCACGGCCTTCTGCTCGCCACGGTGCTGGCGGGCAATCCGTCGCTGCACGGCGTGCTGTTCGATCAGCCGCACGTCGTGGACGGTGCCGGCCCGACGATTTCGCGCCTCGGCGTGCAGGACCGGACGGCGATCGTCGGCGGCGACTTCTTCCGCGAGGTCCCCGAGGGCGACGCCTACGTGATGTCGCACATCATCCACGACTGGGACGACGAGCCGTCCGTGAAGATCCTGCGGACGATCCGTCGCGCGGCCGAGCCCGGGGCGCGACTCCTGCTGGTCGAGGCCGTGATTCCGGCCGGCAACGCGTTCTCGTTCGGCAAGATCCTCGACCTCGAGATGCTGGCGCTGCCGGGCGGGCTCGAGCGCACCGAATCCGAGTACCGCGCGCTCCTCGCGGAGGGCGGCTTCCGGATGACGCGGATCGTGCCGACGCGTTCGTCGTCCGAGATCGTGGAGGCGGTCGCTGCCTAGCGGACGAAATCGGACGACCGCGTTGACAGGGTGGGGGGCCGCAGCCTACACGCTCCCCGAGTCGGGTCACCAATGACCGGAACCGAGATCCGGCGCATCGTCATCCAGCAGTCGAAGCGTGCGAACGTGGGGCACATCGGATCGTCCCTGTCGGTCGCCGACATCGTCGCTGCGCTGTACGACGGCGTCCTGCGCATTCCCGCGCTCGACCACGCCGAGCGCGATCGCTTCGTGCTGGGGAAGGGGCATGCCGTGCTCGCCGTGTACGCGGCCATGTCCCTGCGCGGGTGGCTCACGCAGGCGCAGCTCGATTCGTACTGCGCCGACGGCAGCCTCCTCGGCGTCCATCCCGACCGGGAGCTTCCCGGCATCGACGTCTCGACCGGCTCGCTCGGCTTCGGCCTGCCGGTCGGCGTGGGCGCCGCGCTCGCCGCGCGCCTGCAGGGCTCGGATCGGCGCGTCTTCGTGCTGGTGAGCGACGCGGAATGCAACGAGGGGTCGATGTGGGAGGCGGCGATGTTCGCCGCCCATCATCGCCTGGGGCGTCTCACCGTCATGGTCGATCTCAACGGCCAGCAGGCGCTCGGCAAGACCGAGCAGGTGCTCTCGCTCACGCCGATGGTCGAGCGCTGGCGCACCTTCGGCTGGGACGCTCGCGAGGTCGACGGCCACGACGCGGCGGCGCTCCGGCGCACCCTGTCGGAGCCGGTCGCGGCGCAGGGGGCCCCGCGAGCCCTCGTCGCGCGCACGACCTTCGGCAAGGGCGTCTCGTACATGGAAGGCCAGCTCAAGTGGCACTACTGGCCCATGTCGGACGACGAGTACCGCCTGGCGATGGCGGAGCTCGAGCGCTGATGCGCGGCGCGTTCGTCCGCACCCTGGTCGAGCTCGCCGAGGCCGATCGCCGCATCGCGCTCCTCACGGGCGACCTCGGCTACATGGCGCTCGAGCCGTTCATGGAGCGCTATCCCGATCGCTTCTTCAATGCGGGCGTCGCCGAGCAGAACATGGTCGGCATCGCGACCGGGCTCGCCGAGGCGGGCTACGTGCCGTTCGTGTACTCGATCGTCACCTTCGCGACGCTGCGGCCCTACGAGTTCATCCGCAACGGGCCCGTCTGGCACCGCCTCCCCGTGCGCATCGTGGGCGTCGGCGGCGGATTCGAGTACGGGCCGCAGGGCCTCTCGCACCACGGGCTCGAGGACGTGGGCGTGATGCGCGTGCAGCCCGGCATGACGGTCGTGGCACCCGCCGATCACCAGCAGATGGCGACGGCGCTGCGCGCCACCTGGGACGTCGCCGGCCCGGTCTACTACCGCATCGGCAAGGACGATCGCACGGTCGTGCCCGGGCTCGACGGACGCTTCCGCGTGGGACGGGCCGAGGTGGTGCGCGAAGGCCGCGACGTCGCGATCGTCGCCATGGGCTCGGTGGCGAGCGAGGCGGCGAGCGCGGCCCGCATGCTCGAGGAGCGTGGCGTCTCCGCGCGGGTCGTGGTGGTCGCGAGCGTCCGGCCGGCGCCGGCCGACGATCTCCGCGCGGCGCTCGCGGACGTCCCGCTCGCGCTCACCGTCGAGGCGCACTACGCCGCGGGCGGCGTGGGCTCGCTCGTGGCCGAGGTGATCGCCGAAAGCGGCCTCCGCTGCCGGCTCGTGCGCTGCGCCGTCCACGAGCAGCCCGACGGCCGGTCGGGCAGTCAGGCGTACCTGCACAAGCTCCACGGGCTCTCCGCGGACGCGATCGTCGAGAGCGTGCTCGGGAACCTCCGCAAGACCCGATGACGGATACGTTCGTGTCCGTGGTCCTGCCGGTCTACAAGCAGGAGGACCACATCGCGGAGGTCGTGCGCGAGGCGGCCGCGGCGCTCGGCAAGATGCCGCTCCGTCACGAGATCGTGCTCGTGCCGAACGGCGGCCGCGCTGCCGACCTCGCGGCGTGCGCCGCGCTCGCCGCCGAGATCCCGTCCGTGCGCAGCGAGCCGCTGGCGAAGGGCGGATGGGGCCGCGCCGTGCGCTACGGGCTCGCGAAGGCGAAGGGCGATCTGCTCTGCTACACGAACTCCGCACGCACGGCGCCCCCCGAGCTGACCCTCACGATCCTCTACGCGGCGACGCACGCCGGGACGGTCGTGAAGGCGAATCGCAAGATCCGCGACCACTGGACGCGGCGCCTGGGCTCGCTGCTCTACAACCTCGAGTGCCGCGCGCTCTTCGATCTCTCGTGCTGGGACGTGAACGGGACTCCGAAGGTGTTCCCGCGCACGTGCGAGCGGCTCCTGCAGCTCACGCACGACGACGATCTCATCGACGCCGAGTTCGTGCGCGCGTGCCGGGAGGCGGAATACCCGATGCTGGAGGTGCCGATCTTCTCGACCCGGCGCTTCGGCGGCCAGTCGACGACGAACCTCCGATCGGCGGTGCGCATGTACTGGGGGGCGTGGGCCATGCGGCGCGCGAGCCGATGAGCATCCGCGAGCGCCTGCACGCGCACGCCGACGGTGCCTGGCGCGACCCGCGCGCCGTGGCCGCCTCGTGGGTCGGCGCCGACGGCATCGACGAGCGCCTGCTGCGGCACCGGACGCGCGGGCGCTTCTGGGAGACGCTCGCGGCGACCGGCACGACGCTCCTCGTGACGCGCGAGTACGAGCACCTGCTGGTCGCGCTGCACGCGGGCCGTCGGGGACCGGTCGTGTCGTATCTGCCGCTACCCCATCCGTCCGGCATCGCGGTCGATCGCAGGCGCGGCGTCGTCCACGTCGCGAGCACGCGCAACCCGAACCAGGTGCACGATCTCGTGCCGGCCGTGGCCGCGCCGCCGGTGGTGGGCGCCCGCGCGGAGCGGCTCGCGGGACGGCCGCTGGTACCGGTGCGGACGCGCGTGCTGCCGGGAGGAACCTACCTGCACGACCTGGCGCTCGTCGGCGGGCGCCTGCACGGCAACGCCGTCGGACGCAACGCCGTCGTCCGCATCGACGACGACGGCACGGCGACGCCCGTGTGGTGGCCGCGCTGCGTGGAGCGTCGCGGCAGGCCGCGCCTCGACCGCAACTACCTGCAGCTGAACTCGATCGCCGCCGGCAGGACGGTGCGCGGGTCGTACTTCTCGGCCTCGACCGATGCGATCGGGCGCCTGCGCCCCGGGCACCTGGACTTTCCCGTCGACCGGCGCGGCGTCGTCTTCTCGGGCGCGACGCGCGAGCCGGTCGTGCGCGGCCTCACGCGGCCGCACTCGGCGCGCCTGCGCCGCGGCGCGCTCTGGGTCGACGACAGCGGCTACGGCGAAGTCGGGACGTGCCGCGATGGACGCTTCGAGGCGATCGCGCGCCCCGGCGGATGGACGCGCGGGCTCGGCTTCTCCGGAGGCGTCGCGTGGGTCGGCACGTCGCGCGTGCTGACGCGCTTCCGGCAGTATGCGCCGGGTCTCGACCCGGACCGGTGCATCTGCGGCGTCCACGCGATCGACGCACGCTCGGGGAGGGTGCTCGGCAGCCTCGTCTGGCCGCTCGGCAACCAGGTGTTCGCCGTCGAGCCCGTGCCCGCGACCTGGACGAGCGGCCTCCCGATCGTCGCGGGCCGCCGCGAGCCCGCGCGGGAGCAGGGACTGTTCTACGGCTTCGTCACGGAGTAGGAGACCCATCGTCATGAGTCAGGATTTTCGCCTGTTGATGATCGGCGCCATGTACGAGAACGGCGGGAACACCACCCACCGCTTCCTGGACGGGCACCCCGAGCTGTTCGTCTACCCCTTCGAGTCACAGGTCGGCACGCGCCTCGTGCAGGATCACCTCACCTCGATGTTCCCGGTGAAGTACCGCTGGCCCGCGTTCCCGCTCGACGGCACGCCGGCCGGCGACTACCACCTCATCATCGACGAGGAAGGCAAGGTCCGCTCGCGCACGCCGCACGTGAGCAAGTTCCGCGACTGGCCGTTCGACATGTCGGACGACGCGCGCAAGGCCCGCTACGTCGAGATCGTGAACGGCACGGGCCGCTCGCGCGCGAACAACATGGCGGCCTTCTTCCGCGCCACCTTCGACGTGTGGAAGGACTACAAGCGCAGCGGCCGCGAGAAGGTCCACGTCGGCTACAGCCCGATCATCGTCGTCGACGCCGCGCAGATCCTGACCGACATGCCGAACGGCCACGTGCTGCACGTCGTGCGCAACCCGTGGTCGGCCTTCGCCGACACGAAGCGCCGTCCCGTGCCGCTGCAGCTCGCGACCTACATGCTCGGCTGGACCCTCAACCAGTACCACGCGCTGCTCTATCGCGAGCGCTTTCCCGATCGCCTCCACATCGTGCGCGCCGAGGACGTGATGCGCGACTCGGTGGGCACGCTCACGCCGGTGCTCGCGAAGCTCGGCATCGGCCCAGCGGATTCGCTGAAGCAGCCGTCGTGGAACGGCAACCCCCTCGGCACGGTCTACCCGTGGGGCACGATCCGCACGCCGACGCCCGAGGCGAACCGGGAGGAGGCCGAGACGCTCTCGGCGGCCGAGCGCGACGAGATCCGCCAGCGCACGTGGCAGTACCTCGAGACGTTCGACTACAAGGGGTTCCTGTCCGGGAAGTGACGTGCGCCGTCGCGTTCTTCTGACGGGAGGCACCGGCTTCGTCGGCGCGAACCTCGCCCGGCGGCTGGCGGACGACGGGCACGCGGTGCATCTGCTCGTGCGCCCGGAGCACGCGCGCTGGCGGCTCGAGGGGCTGCGCGATCGCGTGCAGCTCCACCGCGGATCGCTCGACGATCGCGCGTCGGTCGATCGGGTCGTGCGCCGCGTGAAGCCCGAGTGGGTGTTTCACCTCGCGGCCCACGGCGCCTACTCGTGGGAGACCGACCTCGATCGCATGGTGGCGACCAACGTCACGGGCACGATGCACCTCGTGCGCGCGTGCCTCCGCACCGGCTTCGAGGCGTTGGTCGCCGCCGGATCGTCGTCGGAGTACGGCTTCAAGAAGAAGGCGCCGTCGGAGCGCGACTGGCTGGAGCCGAATAGCCACTACGCGGTCACCAAGGCGGCGGCGACCCACTTCTGTCGGCTGACGGCGCAGAAGGAGCGCGTGAAGATCGCGACCCTGCGGCTCTACTCGGTGTACGGGCCGTGGGAGGAGCCGGGTCGTCTCATGCCGACGCTCATCGTGCGCGGGCTCGCGGGCACGCTCCCGCCGCTCGTCGATCCCAGGGTCGCGCGCGACTACGTCTACGCCGACGACGTGAACGAGGCCTTCGTGCTCGCCGCGGCGCGGCCGCACCCCGAGCCGGGCCCGGTCTGGAACGTCGGCACCGGGAAGCAGACGACGATTCGCCAGGCGGTCGACGTCGCGCGCCGCGTGCTCGCGATCCCGCAGAAGCCGGTGTGGGGCACGATGCCGAACCGGCAGTGGGACACCTCGGCATGGGTCGCCGACGCGCATGCGATCCGTCGCGCGCTCGGCTGGAAGCCGCGCTTCGGCTTCGAGCGGGGGTTCCGGCAGATGGTCGCGTGGCTGCGCGCGGAGCCGCTGGCGGCGCGCCGCTACCGCGCGGACCGATCATGACGCTCGCGCGCCGTCTGGTCGGGGAGGGGATCGCCACGGCGCTCCTGCTCGCGACCGTCGTCGGGTCGGGCATCATGGGCGAGCGTCTCGCAGGCGGATCGGTCGGGCTCGCGCTGCTCGCGAACTCGATCGCGACCGGCGCCGCCCTCGTCGCGCTCATTCTCGCCTTCGGGCCGATCTCCGGGGCACACATGAACCCCGTCGTCTCGCTTGCGGATGCCCTGCGCGGGCGTCACTCGTGGCCGCAGGCGGCGAGCTACGCGGTGACACAGGTGCTCGGCGCCGTCGTCGGTACCGGTACGGCGAACCTGATGTTCAGCGAGCCCGTCTTCGCGCTGTCGCGGCATGCACGAAGCGGCGGGGCGCAGGTGTTGAGCGAATTCGTCGCCACGTTCGGGCTGCTCGGCGTGATTCTGGGGTGCTCACGGGTAGGGCCGACCGCGGTGGCCCTCGCGGTGGGTGCTTACATCAGTGCCGCCTACTGGTTCACGGCCTCGACGTCGTTCGCGAACCCCGCGGTGACGCTGGCTCGATCGCTCACGGACACGTTCGCGGGGATTCGCCCGGTCGACGTGCCGGGCTTCATCGCGGCGCAGATCACGGGAGCCGTCGCCGCGACGGCGGTGTTCGGATGGCTCCTCGCGGGCGACGCATCGAAGGAGCATACGCGATGAAGACCGTACTGTTCGCCTGCGTCCAGAACGCGGGCCGATCGCAGATGGCGGGCGCCTTCTTCAACCTGCTCGCCGACGCGAGTCGAGCGCGCGCCATGTCGGCGGGGACCAGGCCGGCCGACCACGTCCATTCGCAGGTCGTCGACGTCATGCGCGAGGTCGGCGTCGACCTGAGCGGCGTTCGCCCATGCCTTCTCACACCCGAGTTGGCGTCGCAGGCGACGCTCCTCGTGACGATGGGGTGCGGAGAAGAGTGCCCGTTCGTGCCGGGGCTCGAGCGCGACGACTGGGCGCTGCCCGATCCACACGGCGAGAGCCTCGAGCGCGTGCGCGCGATCCGCGACGACATCCGCGCCCGGGTCGAGCGCCTGGTCGTCGATCGCGGCTGGCGCTAGCCGCTCACGGCCCGTTCCACCAGTCGACGAGGATCCCGCCGCGCCGGCGGCGGAGCTGCATGAGGTCCTGCTTCGCCATGCCGACGGCCGCTGGATCGGCGGCGAAGCGCCGGATGATCATCCGGAACCCGGCGCGCGCCCGGGCCATGTGGCCCAGGTTCCTCTCGCAGGCGAAGATGTGCCAGTAGGCGGCCGGTACCCACGTGCTGTGAGGGTCGGTGCGGACCAGGTGCTTGAACGCGCGGCGCGCGCGCTGCCAGTTGACCTGACGGTAGAACGAGGCGGCGTAGAAGAACGCGGCATCGGAGCCCGCGGTCGGGAAGCGGTCGAGGATCTTGCGGAAGTAGAGGCGCGCGCCGTCGTAGTCGTTCGCGTCGTAGCGCTTCATGCCGGCCTTGAAGAGCGCCGCGGGATCGTCCATGTCCGCGAGCGACGAGTAGTCCTCCGGCGGATCGAGCTGCGCGGGGCGCGTCGTCGCCGGCTGCTCGAGGCGCCACAGCCGCGCCCGCTCGGGCTTCGGGAGATACCACAGGACGCCGTACTCCTTGACGAGCTTCCACCGCGACGAGAGCGGCGCCTTGAACCACGCCAGGCGGTAGCCGTCGATGTGCGCGCCGTAGTGGACGAAGTTCGCGAGGCCCGTGATGAGCATCGTGCCGTCCGGCAGGGTGGGCTCGCGGGCGCGCAGCCACTCCTCGTACTCGGCGGCCGAGTGCTCGGTGTTGAGGATGACGACCTCGGTCGCCTGCTCGTCGGGGTCGAAGTAGAGGTCGCGGAAGTAGCTCGCGATGATCGCCTCGGCGAGGAGCATCGGGGGCTTCGCCATGCGTACGTCGTGCAGGACGGCCTGGAGATTCTCGCGGTAGTTGCGCCCGGGGCTCGTCGCCTCGGCCGACTGCAGGAGGTTCACCACGAGGAACGTGAGGCCGACGGCGAGCGACGCCGTCGCCGGTCGCACGGCGCCGATCGGGACACGGGCCAGGTCGAGCAGGAGCTTCGCCGCATGGAGCGCGATGGGGAACGAGATCGGCGCGAGGTAGCGGAAGATGCGCGGCACCGAGTAGTAGGCATCGAGCTGGAAGCCGTTCGGGAAGAACTCGAGCAGCAGGAAGAACGATCCGTAGAAGACGACGAGCAGCCGATCGCCGCGATCGAAGTGCAGGCTCGCAGGCCACGAGCGGGCGACGCTCGCGACGATCTTCACCGC